>CALDTX010000028.1 GCA_937923565.1 uncultured Granulosicoccaceae bacterium
AAGCAGTAATCCCAAACCTGGTGTGCTGGTTCTTGGATCTTGAATGATAATTTTTAAGCTATCGGGTGCAGCGATAAGTTCTGCCATGCTGGTGGGTGGGTTTTCGAGAGCCTCGGTGTCATAAACAAAAGCAAAGTGGCCATAGTCGTAGGGAACAAAAACTGGGGAGTCCCATTCAATCGGCAGTTTGATGCCCGACATATCAACACCAGATTCGGCTAACAAGCCAGTATCGTTGGCTAAGGCCATTAAGTTGGTGTCCAGCCCCAGTACAATGTCGGCTTTTGATGAATCACCTTCCAGTTGAACTCGATTCAGAATGCCAGCGGAGCTATCAATAGCAATAAAGTCAACGGTGCAGTTGCATTGCTTTTCGAAGCCAGCTTTAATAATTGGGCCAGGGCCCCATTCGCTGGTGAATGATTCATACGTGTAAATCGTTAGCGTTTTTTCGTTAGCCGCTGCAGGGTTAGAAAACGCAAAGCACGCAGCAATACCGAATCCAATCAGTGCAAACAATGATTGTGATTTTTTTGCTGTTGAGCAGGTGTTGGGTACACGAGTAAGGCTCGCCGCCAAATAGCGTGCGCGGTGAAAAATAGTCACAGGCATCTCCTAAAGATGAAATACGCAAAAAATAAGGTGATGACCAAACGAAGAGTTAACTCAAATTCCTACGCCAGTATTATGCTGGATCAGGTTCTACGGGTTGTAATTACTCTCAGCCTTTCGGCACCCCGTTGAGTCATCAGTAAAGGCACGCACTGGTGCCTTGGGGTATTGTCGCCGAGTTTTGCGTTTGTTGCAAGGTAGCAAAAGTGGCTACTGTTTCGCAGCTATCTGGTTTTGACGTTCTCTGTAGAGTAAAAACAGACTACTTGAAATAATGATGCAGGCACCAATTAAGGTTTGCACAGAAGGTATCGCATGCCAAATTAGCAAGTCGAAACTGACGGCCCACAATAGCGATGTGTAATCGAGTGGGGCAAGCATAGAGGCATCGGCAATTGTATAGGCTTTTGTCATGCAGGAGTGGCCTAACACAGCAAGTAACGCTACTGCAGCGATACCCAGCAACTCTTGTACATTCAACGATTGCCAGATGGCGGGTATAAAGAGCATCGAAACTAAACCAACGCCCACGTTATAAAAAAGCACTAGCGATGCCGAGCTTTCGGTACTGCTTAACCATTTGCCGCTGATAAAAAGCCCAGCGTAGGTAATGCTCGAAATAATAACCAGCAAATAACCCAAGAGGTTGTCGCCACCTTGCACACCGATGGCAACGACAACGCCGATGTAACCAACAACGACAGCTCCCCAGCGGTAAGGGCCAACGGTTTCTCTTAAGATAAACGCTGACATCACAGTGATCATTAACGTGCCGCTGTAAAACACCACGTTTACGTTGGTAAGCGGTAAGTACTTGAGTGCCGAGAAAAAACAAAAAGGCGCCAGAAAACCTAAGCAACCACGTATAAGTTGCGCTTTCCATCGCACCGGTTTAAGTGTCTTGGCGTTGCCGCGAGCGCGGTAGAAAAAATACAAGGCCGGACAAATAATTAATGTACGAATAAATAATATCTGAATAGCATGCGTATCGTTTTGTAATAGCACTTTTGCCAACGCATCCATGCACGACATAAAAAAGATACCCAACAGCAGCAATAAAACACCAAGGCTTGCATTGGAGGTATTCGTGTATGAGTTTGTAAAACGCACTTCCTGACGCTTAAACCAGAGTCGCAACATTAGTTTTCGAGCTTCGAATAGCGACGGCGTGAACCATCAGGTAGGGTTCTGAAGCGTTTATAGTTCCACATGTATTGTTCGGGCAGTTGTAGTACACAACGTTCTACTGTGGCGTTGAGTGCTGCTGTTGCTGTTTCCAGATTATCGCTGTTAATGCCGGGTTCTGGCTCAAGGTAATGCATATGCCAGCCTTTGCCGTTATCAAGACGTTCGGCGTAGCAAAAAATAACCTGACAAGCGCTCTTATGGCTTAACTTAGACATCAGCGTCATGGTGTTCGCTGGCACACCAAAAAAAGGGGTAAACAAACCGCCGTTCAAATCGGGTTCTTGATCGGGCAATACGCCAACAGCATCGCCTTGCTTTAGCGCCTGCAGTACTTTGCGAATTCCTGAGGATTGCAAATTGGCCGGTTTGGCATTGAAGTTACCCCGCCATTTAATCAAGCTCGGTTCCAAAGCACTTTTTCTGGGTGGCCGGTACATATAGGTGAAGTTATTTTTACGGTTCAGCGGCAAATTGCAAAGCTCCCATGCACCCATGTGAGGGGTGGCGATAAGCACACCGCGCTCGTCTTCCAACGCGTTGTCTAAAAGCGCCTCGTTGTGGCTTTGCAGGATTTTTTGCGCAATTTGCTCGGTAGGGCGGTTCCAGAGCCAGAAGGCTTCGGTGAGCGCTTTTCCGGTTTCTCGCAAGCTTCGCTTGGCCAATTCGTTGCGTTTTTCTTCTGACCATTCTGGAAAACACAGCGCGAGGTTAACTTGTGTGATGGTTTTCAGGCGGGTGCCCAGTACCCATGCAAGCCAGCCCAGAGTACTGCCAACCTTATGGTTCAAAGAAAGCGGTAGCTTTGCGATCAACGATGCAAAAAGATTGATTAGCCAAACCATCATAAAACTCGTTTATAACGCCGTGATTGCGTCGATTTTTTCCGGGCGTTCATAACGGTAGGTTTGATTCCGGTAGCACTAAGTGATCCGCTACACTGTGTCGGTGAATAGAAAGTAGCACTTTATTATGACAGAGAGCGACATTGTATTATTAGATCCAGCCGATGCCTGGAATTTGATGGAGTCAGACCCTTCAGTATTGCTCGTTGATGTGCGCTCCGATATGGAGTTTTTAATGATCGGGCATCCAACAGGTGCGGTCAATGTGCCGTGGATAGATCACCCAAATTGGACTGTTTCCGCGGATTTTGTGCCGAAAGTAAGAAAACTGTTGTTGGGCTATGCCAGCGATCAAGCCTTGAGTCAACATGCAGTTTTACTGATTTGCCGCAGCGGCAACCGATCAATGGACGCTGCCAAGGCACTCAGCGAGGCCGGGCTTGGTCGCCTGCACGTAATAAAAGGTGGGTTCGAAGGACCGCTGGATGAGCATCATCATCGCAGCTCAAAGGCAGGGTGGCGTTTCGCACAGTTGCCGTGGAAGCAATGCTAGGTGTGGGAAAATGGGCCCCGGTCAATCCTTAACCGGGGCCGAACCTTCCTGGCTCCTGGTTTGATGGGGTCATCAAGCCGGCAGCGCATCCGCTGCACAATTCGATCCGTGAGCTGTTCGTCCTTTGTCATCTCCGTATGAGTGGTTAATCCAAACCACAAGACAAGTATTCGCTGCTAACACAACGTTGGCTATAGTGTATTTAGATTACTGTGTGTAAGAATATGTGCTGGTTTTGTAAGGTATTTCCTGCTGAATAGCCTTTATATTTCTTAAACCGCCGAAAAGGTGAATTATAGTTTGATCGCGTTAATCCAAAGGGTCAGTGAAGCCAGCGTCACCATCGACAAACAATGCAGCGCTGAAATCGGTGTGGGCTTGCTTGTACTGCTGGGTGTGCGTCAGGCAGACACGCAAAATAATGCCTCTACTTTAGCCAAAAAACTGCTGCGGTATCGGGTGTTTCCGGATGAGAACGGAAAAATGAATCTGGATATTCATCAAGCTAACGCTGACATTCTGATCGTGCCTCAGTTTACGCTGGCAGCCGATACTTCTAGCGGGCGACGTCCCGGTTTTTCCACAGCAGCTCCACCTGATATTGCCAAGGCGTTGTTCGACGAGTTTTGCCGTTTGGTGCGTGGCGAGCTAGGAGCGGTGCAAACTGGCACATTTGGTGCCGACATGAAGGTTGCGTTAATTAATGATGGGCCTGTGACTTTTTGGCTAGAAGCATGAATCGAGCAGAAAAAGGCGATATCTTTGCGCCGATTCGCAATTGCGGTGCGCATTCGGCTGTGTTGAGTGGTTGCAGAGTGTATCCTTCGGGTACGAACAGTAGGAGTTTTTTCAGTGTCTGAACGACAGGCGAGTGTAGCGCGAGATACATTCGAAACTAAAATCAAAACCAGTCTCGATATCGACGGCAGTGGCCGTGGAAATTATCAAACAGGCGTACCTTTTTTAGAGCACATGCTCGATCAGGTATCGCGCCACGGTTTGTTCGATATCGATATCCATTGCGATGGTGATACACACATCGACGATCATCACAGTGTCGAAGATGTGGGCATTACGTTGGGCATGGCGTTCGACCAAGCGCTGGGTGATCGCAAAGGCATTTTGCGTTATGGCCACGCTTATGTGCCACTGGATGAAAGTTTGTCGCGCGTGGTTATCGACTTTTCAGGCCGTCCCGGATTGCATTTTCATGCGGATTTTACACGCGATAAGGTCGGCACTTTTGATGTTGATCTGGCTTCAGAATTTTTTATGGGCTTTGCCAATCATGCACGTGCCACGCTGCACATGGATGTTATTCGAGGCACAAACGATCACCATAAAATTGAAACGTTGTTTAAAGCGTTTGGCCGAGCTTTACGTATGGCCTGTTCGATTGATGCAAGAGCATCGAATGCCATGCCATCAACCAAAGGCGCGCTTTAGCCAGCGTGCTGTAAGCAGCTTCTCGTAACCTCAAACATTAATTGGAAAGCTAATGCAACGTATCGCCGTTATCGACTACGGTATGGGAAATTTGCGCTCGGTTGCCAAAGCCGTTGAGCAGGTTGCACCTGATGATGAAGTCGTAGTCACTAACGACGCCACAATGCTGGCATCGGCCGATCGCTTAATCTGCCCCGGTCAGGGTGCAGCAGCTGATTGTATGGCGGCATTAAATGCTGCAAGCCTGGCCGCGCAAATAAAAGACATGGTGGGCACAAAGCCTTTTCTTGGCATTTGTATGGGCTTGCAAGTGTTGCTCACCGAAAGCGAAGAAAACAACGGCGTAAGCTGCATAAACGTAGTCCCCGGTTTTGTGAAACGTTTTGATAATCCCTTGTTAGACGAACACCAAGTACGCTTAAAGGTGCCGCACATGGGTTGGAGCAAAGTGCAGCAACGGAACAACAGTAAAATGTGGCAAGGCATAGACGACAACGCGCGTTTTTACTTTGCGCACAGTTACTACTGCGAGCCAGATGATCCTGCGCAAATTGCGGCCGTGTGTCATTACGGGCATACCTTTGCCGTAGCAGTGCAACAGAAAAATTTGTTTGCCTGTCAGTTTCATCCTGAAAAAAGCGCAAACGATGGTTTGCAATTACTTAAAAATTTCACTCAATGGGACGGCGAACCATGTTAGTTATACCTGCCATCGATTTAAAAAATGGCCAGTGCGTGCGCTTGCGTCAAGGACGAATGGAAGACGACACCGTATTTTCCGATGATCCTGTAGCGGTAGCCGGCGACTGGGTTGCACAAGGTGCGCGCCGCTTGCACTTGGTGGATTTGGATGGCGCATTTGCTGGTGAGCCCAAAAACGCGTCGGTTGTAAAAGCCATTTGTGCCGCGTACCCCGATGTGCCGGTGCAAATTGGTGGTGGTATCCGTACCATGCAAAACGCGCAAAGTTACGTTGATGCCGGGGTTCAGTATTTAATCATTGGCACGTTGGCGGTTAAAGAGCCTGAGTTTGTCGATCAACTGTGTAAAGCTTTTCCCGGAAAAGTGATTGTTGGTTTGGATGCTAACGGTGGCTATGTTGCTACAGAAGGCTGGGCCGAAGCTTCTACAATGAAAGCGGTTGATTTAGCACAGCGCTTCGAGAACGAAGGAGTTGTTGCTATTGTGTACACCGATATTAGTCGTGATGGCATGATGCAAGGTGTGAACGTTGAAGCCACCTGCGATCTGGCCAATGCGATTTCCATCCCGGTTATTGCATCCGGCGGAGTCACCAACATCGATGATATCTCTGCATTGTGTCAGGCACAAAAAACTCCCTTAAGCGGTGCGATCGTAGGCCGTGCGTTATATGAAAACACCATCAGTTTGAGTGAAGCGCAAACGCTTGCCGATGAACTCACTGCACAATCAGCGAATAAAGAAAGCTAATGGGTCTTGCGAAAAGAATCATACCTTGCCTGGACGTTGATGCTGGGCGCGTTGTAAAGGGTGTTAAGTTTCTGGACATTCGTGATGCGGGTGATCCTGTGAGCGTTGCTCGTGGTTACAACGAAGCCGGCGCCGATGAAATTACCTTTCTGGATATTACCGCCAGCTCGGATCAACGAGCCACCATGGTGAACGTGGTAGAACAAGTGGCGTCGGAAGTTTTTATACCGCTTACGGTTGGTGGTGGTATTCGCGAAGTTGCTGATGTGCGCCGCATGCTCAATGCCGGTGCTGATAAGGTCAGCATCAACACGGCTGCTGTACACAACCCGGAGCTGGTGCGTGAGGCATCCGATAAAGTGGGTGCGCAATGCATTGTGGTTGCTATTGATGCAAAGGCCGTTAACGCACCGGAAGAGCCGCCTCGCTGGGAAATTTTCACCCATGGTGGGCGCAAACCTACTGGCATCGACGCGGTGGAATGGGCGGTAAAAATGGCCGAAATGGGCGCCGGCGAACTGCTGCTAACCAGTATGGATCGTGACGGCACTAAGGTAGGTTTTGATCTCGGAGTTACCAAAGCCATTAGCGATGCGGTAGAAATCCCGATTATTGCCTCAGGTGGTGTAGGTAATTTGCAGCATTTATGCGACGGAGTTGAACAAGGTGGAGCAGACGCTGTCTTGGCGGCCAGTATTTTTCACTTTGGCGAATACACCGTGGCGGAAGCGAAAGCCTATATGCACGAGCGTGGCATCGAAGTTCGGCTGTAAGCAGCTTGCCACGCCTCACAAACCTTCCGATCTTTAGGCGATGATGTTGGCACAAATGATCAGCCTTTTCGGCGTAACAGTCCGCGCGTGTTAGAATCAGCTCTGCAAGCGATAAATTAGAGTGGTTGCCCGTAAATGATTGAATCCGTTGTCTTTAATGACGATGGTTTAGTGCCTGTTATCGCTCAAGACAGCGAATCCGGCCAAATTCTGATGTTTGCCTGGATGAACCGGGAAGCGCTGGAAGAAACCAGTAAAACCGGGCGTGCTGTGTACTTTTCGCGCTCTCGTCAGCGTTTGTGGCGAAAAGGTGAAGAATCGGGCCATGTGCAGCACGTGAAAAGTCTGCGCCTGGACTGCGACGGCGACGTTTTATTAATGAATGTTGAGCAAATCGGTGGAATTGCTTGTCATACAGGCCGTGAGCATTGTTTTTATCGCCAATTAGGGGACGACGGGCAATGGCATATCACCGAAAAAGTGATAAAAGATGCCAGCGAAATTTACAATCGCACGCCAGATTGACCCACAACCACTACTTGAGAACAGCGCGATCGGCGCCATGTTAACTTAGGGCGTTATCTGCAATGAGTGTTGCTAACATACTGAATTCTATGGCTGATACCTTCGAAGACCGAAAGTCAGCCGACCCAACAAGCTCTTATGTGGCGAGTTTGTTCAATAAGGGTGAAGATGCCATCTTAAAAAAGGTTGGCGAAGAGTCGGTCGAGTTTATACTGGCTGCCAAAAGTGAAGACAAACAACATTTGGTGGCTGAAGCTGCCGATGTCTGGTTTCACATGCTGGTTTTGATGAGCCACAAAGGCCTCGGGCCAAACGATATTTTAGAAGAATTACACCGCCGTGAGGGTACATCGGGCATTGCCGAAAAAGCCTCTCGCGGACAATGAATAACGGAGAAACAAGATTATGATGCCAAGCGTACCGCAGTTACTGATCATTCTGGCCATCGTTGTACTTATTTTCGGCGCAAAGCGTTTGAAGAATTTGGGCAGCGATCTGGGTGGCGCTGTTAAAGGTTTTAAGTCTGCAGTGAAAGAAGAAGACGAAACTCAAGCAACATTAGAAGAAGCCAAAGACACAGCTGAAGATGTTGTTATGCGCGAAACCGACGAAAACAAAGTTTAAGTCCGTTTCGCCACATTGCTGAGCTAGTTATATGTTCGACATCGGCTTTCTTGAAATTCTGATGATTGGCGTGGTATCGCTGTTGGTCATTGGTCCGGAGCGACTACCTGAAGTTGCTGCTAAAGTGGGTAAAGCGGTGGGCAAAGCGCAGCGCTTTGTGCGCGGTGTGCGCTCCGATATTAGCCGTGAACTTGAATCGGGTGATCTCAAAGATTTGCTGGGTGATCAAAAAAAGCAGATCGAAGAATTACGCCAAATGGTGCATAGCGCAAGCAAAGATATCGAGTCATCCACCAGCACTGTAATGAAAGATGCAGAGAAGTCGTTCGAAGGTTTGAACAACAGCATCGCACCACCAAAGACATCTTCCACTGCCGCTAGCAGTGTTGCAGGGTTGGCCTCTGATAGTTTGGCGTCTGATAGCTCGGCTTCTGATAGTTCAGAAGCGTCTAGTTCAGAAGCTTCGTCAAATACATCCGAAATTGCAGACAACACAAGCGAATCGGTTGTCGATACAAATGCTCAAGCCGATAGGCAAACATCCTCCTAAATCAGCCGTATAATAACTGCAACGAACTCGCGGATACTCCCTAAGTTGGCTTCAAACGACGACAGCGTACATGAAGAGCAAGGTTTTCTATCGCATCTGATAGAACTGCGCGATCGCATGCTAAAAATGGTGTTGGCGGTTGCGTTATTGTTTATCGTGCTGTTTGGGTTCCGGGACGACATCTACACCTGGTTAGCCGAGCCTTTGTCGCGTTTCTTGCCCGAAGGCACAGAAATGATTGCCTACGAAGTTGCCAGTCCGTTTTTTATACCCTTTAAGTTAGCGTTGATGCTCAGCGTTTTTCTGGCTATTCCTTATTTGCTCTATCAAATTTGGGCATTCGTAGCACCGGGTTTGTATACCCACGAAAAGCGCTTAGCTGCACCGTTGTTGGCGTCCAGCACCTTACTGTTTTATTTAGGTGTAGCGTTCGCTTACTATGTGGTGTTCCCACTGGTATTTAAGTTCTTTATAAACGTTGCACCCGAAGGTGTACAAGTTAGCCCCGACATTGCGCGTTACCTTGATTTTGTTATCACCATATTCTTTGCATTTGGTATCGCCTTTGAAGTGCCAGTGGCCACCGTGCTATTGGTTATTACAGGTGTAACCACGCCAGAAAAATTACGCAAAGCGCGGCCTTATGTTTTTGTGGGTGCGTTTGTCATTGGTATGTTCCTAACGCCACCGGATATCATTTCTCAAACTCTACTGGCGTTGCCCATGTGGTTGCTGTTCGAGGTGGGAATTCTGTTTTCAGAGCGCATAAAGGTTCGCACCAGAGAAGCGGTTGATGCCAGAGATCAAATGCAAGAGAGCGAAGCAAATACTGATCAGTTAGAGCAGGCTTCAGCAGGCAGTAAAACTGCGAATGTTGCTGGTGGGTACCGTAATAGTCTTACCGATTTTGAAGAAGAAATCGATGACGACAGTAACGATAAGAACCGAAACTCTGAATGAATGCTGCAACACTTGCACCTCGTCGTCCTGTTTTATTGGTCATTATGGATGGCATTGGTATTAACCCATCAAAAACCAACAACGCTGTCGCGCTGGCCAAAACCCCGAACTTAGATCGTATCTATGCTTCTACAACGACCTGTTTAGTAGAAGCATCTGGCAAGGCCGTCGGTTTACCTGATGGACAAATGGGTAACTCAGAAGTTGGCCATCTCACGCTTGGCGCCGGCACCGTTTTAAAACAAGATTTGGTAAAAATCTCAGATGCTATTGAAGACGAAACGTTTTTTAGTAATGAGGTTCTGCTCGCAGCGGTTGAACGATCAAAAAAAGCCCAACGCCCAATTCACTTACTTGGCTTAGTATCCGACGGTGGTGTGCACAGTCATGTGTCTCATCTTTTGGCGTTAATTCAGCTATGTGCAGATCACTCGGTGAAACCTGTGCTGCATTTAATAACCGATGGCCGCGACACAGCACCTAGTAGTGCAGATGAGTTTTTGCCAGCAGTTGACGCTGCTCTGAACGCAGCTGATGGTCAGATAGCCACAGTGACCGGCCGTTACTTTGCGCTGGATAGAGACCATCGCTGGGAGCGGGTAGAAAAGGCCTGGCAAGCTATTATCAATGGCAAAGGCGAGACGGCAAGTTCCGCACTGCAAGTGATAGAGCAAGCGCACGCAAACGACATTACAGATGAGTTTATAGAGCCAACGGTCATAGAAGGTGCTATCCATCCGGCAGCATCCGATGAAATGATTTTCTTTAATTTCAGAAATGATCGACCAAGAGAAATTAGCGAAGCATTAGCCTTGTCTGATTTTGATGCCTTCGATAGAGGCGAATACGAAACGGTTTCTCTAACGACGATGACGCGATACGAGTCCAGTTATCCGTTTCCTTTCGCGTTCGATAAAGACAGAGCCGAAGAAACCTTAGGTAAGGTTGTATCTATAGCAGGCATAAAACAACTGCGCTCTGCAGAAACCGAAAAATACCCGCACGTTACGTTTTTCTTTAATGGGGGATTAGATGAGCCATTGCAAAACGAAGAACGGCTCCTAGTAGATTCTCCAAAAGTAGCCACCTACGACCTACAGCCGGAAATGAGCGCTGAAGGTGTTGCGGCAGGCATCGAAGCTGCGCTTAATGAACAGAAGTATGGGCTAATCGTTGTGAACTTTGCCAATGCCGATATGGTGGGTCACACTGGTGTTCCGGAGGCTGTTATCCGGTCTGTTGAAGCTGTTGATGAAAAGGTAGGCAGGCTATGGGATAAGGCTATAGAGAAAGGCTATTCTATTGTACTAACTGCAGACCACGGTAATGCCGACATGTTGCAAGACCCTATAACCGGTGAAGCGCACACGAAACATACGACATTTCCTGTTGCCTGCGCCATTCACGATACTGAAACCTGGCAGTTGAAAAACGGTTATGGCTTGCCGTCGATTGCCCCAACGGTTTTGCAGCTCATGGGGCTGGAACAGCCATCGTCTATGAAAGGCGTGTCTTTGCTTATTGGTAGTGCCTAACGCCCTGTGGCTAAAGGTCAATAGCTAAAACGCAATAGCGAAAACCCAAGAGCGAAAACTAGTGCCCTCAAGTGCTGCGAAAACTCATGTTTCGCATTCGCTGCGGTATTTTGTTAAGGTAATTGTTGGCAACGACTCATTGAGTCGTCAGCGCTAATACTGGAATCATGATTATGTCAAAATTCAGCAAGCTAGTTCCTCTGTTATGGGCATTTATGCTGTTTGGCATTGCTCAACAATTACATGCAGAATCTGAAAACAGTAACGGCAATGATCAGCCAAACAACGAAAACCAGACCATTCAGTTTGTTCGTGTTCCCACACAGTTTATAGCGGCTTTGGGCGACCCCAACGCCAAGTCTGGTACCGGCGCAGAAACCTGGGGAATTTGGCGCAAAGACCCAGGCCCGCGAGGTGTTTGGTTGCGTTTGTTTCCAATACTCAAAGCTACCGGTGGTTACGGACCGGGTAATTGGAAATTTGATTCACAAGACTGGTGGCTCGATGAAAACGGGCTTATCATGGAGAAGCCTGTATTTTCTTTGCCTGCTGGCAAGTACCTTGTAACTGGTGAGCGGGAAGTTACTACCGTGTTAACCGTTTTCCCGGAAAATGAGAATGGCGAAAAGCGGTGGGAGCTCGGTGATAATGCGGAGCTATTTGACGTTACTCATATGCCTTGTCGATCAGCTCGCTACACGCCCCTAGATAAAAACGCTGACTGCTCTCCAGCAAGTGTTGACCAGTCATTATTTAAAATAGCACCCGGTGCCGTGATGCCAGAAGTGCCCGGTTGTCACAAGCAAGATTACGCCGTGCTCATTGTTATTGGTATGGCGGTATCTAACTGACCAAATTGCTGTAAGCACAATGGCATGCCTGCTGATATCCACTATGCATCAACACTACAAAGCTTATGTTACTTCTCGCCGCTACTTGGCGTATATTTAGCGTGCTCTGAGAAGCAGTCGGTCTGTTTTTATTAATACCAAACCAAGGGATCAGCTATCATCCGAGTCACAATCATTTTAATGCTGGCTGTAAGCGTTTTTTTTTCTTCTGTACTGATGGCTGGAGATGATGCTAAAGCTGCTTCAAAAACGTCAACAAAAACGTCTACAAAAACGAAAGAGGCTCCTGCCTATGTTGTTGTGCGTGGTCAGGTAGATAAAGCCACTTATAATGGTTATCGGCGTTATCACAGTAAATGTCATGCGTGTCATGGGCAAGATGCTAGCGGCGGCACCTTTGCGCCTTCGCTGGTTGAGTCGCTTAAATTAATCGACGAGGCAACGTTTACAAAAATTGTTTTAGAAGGTCGGCAAACTAAGAATTTTGCTGGCGAAATCGTATCAATGCCCGCTTATGGAAATGTGTCGAGTATAGCGAAGCATGTTGATGATATTTACCTGTACCTGAAAGCGCGATCAGATGGCGCTTTGCGCGCCGGACGCCCTAAGAGGCTCCAAAAAGGCCCTTAAAGCAACACTCGGCCCACGCTTCCAAAAATTCTTAAGACGCCTGTGACGCCTGCAGTTCGTTAATTCGGCTATTTCATAAGCTATTGGCATCTAGCTCTTTATTTTACTGAGCAATATCAGTATTGTTAGGGTCCGGTTGGAATGAAATAAATGATGACCAAAACACTTAAATCAAAATTTGTTGCTTGCTCTGTTTTTTTGATTGCCGCCTTCCTTACTGCGCCTGCAGTTGCTGTAGATACAGTGTTAACATTAAATGTTGCTTACGTCACTCGTGATCAGGAAAAGCGGATACCGTTATCGTTATTGGATATTCCAGTTGAAGATGATGGCTTATTGGGTGCTCAACTGGGGCTTAAAGATAACCAAACCACCGGCCGGTTTCTTGGCCATGAATATCTATTGTATGAAGTTGTTATTGATAAAGACGTAGCAATTGCCGATGAAGCAGCACGGCTAAATAGCGAAGGTATGCGCGTTATCGTTGCCGATCTGGAAGCTACTGACTTATTAACTTTGGCCGATGCCAGTCCTGAAGCGTTAATTTTAAATACGCGCGCGGCCGACGACGAACTTAGAAATGCGCAATGCCGCGCCAATGTGCTGCATGTATTGCCCAGTAGAGCAATGCTTACCGATGCGTTAGCACAATACCTAGCGTGGAAACGATGGACCAAAATCGTTTTGGTCACAGGACGCTACCCACAAGATCAAGCTTTTTCCAATGCCATGCGTCGTGCGGCCAAACGTTTTGGTTTAAAAGTAGTTGAAGAAAAAAACTGGACGTCCGAACCGGGTGCTAGACGCACCGACTCCGGGCATCATTCGCTGCAATCTGAAGTGCCGGTTTTTACCCAGTTTAAAGATCATGATGTGCTGGTTGTTGCTGACGAAGCGGATGAGTTTGGTGAGTACCTGATGTTTCATACCACGCGGGCTCGGCCAGTTGCCGGAACACAAGGCTTAGTAGCTACAGCCTGGCATCGCTCGCAAGAGCAGTGGGGTGCCACACAAATTCAACGGCGCTTCGAGAAACTATCCGGCCGTTGGATGACCCCCCGCGACTATGCAGCCTGGGCTGCGATGAGAACATTGGGCGAAGCGGCGACCAACACAGCCAGCGATTCGCCGTCAGCATTGCGTGAGTATATTTTTTCAGATCGCTTAAAGCTTGCAGCATTTAAAGGATCGCCTCTGACTTACCGGTCTTGGAACGGCCAACTCAGGCAACCCGTTTTGCTGTCCGGCCCGCGCATGTTGGTATCGGTTTCGCCACAGAACGGGTTTTTGCATCAGTTCACTGAGCTCGATACCTTGGGTTATGACGAACCTGAGTCAACATGCAAAGCGTTCTAACTCAATGAGTATTCAGCTTGCACTGGATGTTAACCAAATAAGTTTTAGCTACGGGCAAACGCAAGCCTTAAACCAGGCTTCATTGCAAGTGCCAGAAGGTGGTTTTGTTGCCTTGCTGGGCGCTAACGGTGCTGGCAAAACAACGTTGTTCTCCATTGTCACTGGGTTGTATTCTCCGCAACAAGGTAGTGTCCGGGTTAAAGGGCATGCCTTACAAACGGAAACACTGAAGGCGCTTGCCAATATGGGTGTTGTGTTTCAACGTTCCACCGTCGATATGGATTTGAGCGTTTTGCAAAACTTGCGTTACGCCGCTGACCTTCAAGGCATACCGCGCAAAGAAGCTAAGCTGAGAATTGCAGAAGGTATTGAACAGCATGAGCTGCTCGGTTTTGAAAAACGAAAAATTGCAGCGCTCAGCGGTGGGCAACGCCGGCGGGTGGAGTTAGCCAGAGCTCTTTTGCATCGGCCTGCCTTACTACTGCTTGATGAGCCTACCGTTGGTCTTGACCTACAAAGCCGTAGCGACTTTGTTGCACACGTAAAGTCTTTGTGTAGCGATGTGGGTACCGGTGTTCTTTGGGCAACACACCTCATGGATGAAGTGGTATCTACCGATGATGTTTATATTCTGGATAAGGGTCAGATGATTGAACACGGTACGGTTAACGAGCTTGTAAAAAAACACGAAGCAAACGACATTACCGGTGTATTTAATGCACTGGTTGGACGTAGCGCCAAATGACGTTCAGCCATGCCATGTTGTGCTTACGCGGTGTGGTTACTCGTGAGGCTTTGCGGTTTGTTAATCAGCGCGGTCGATTTTTATCGGCGCTGGTACGGCCGCTAGTATGGCTATTTATTTTCGCAGCCGGTTTTCGTTCAGTACTGGGCGTATCCATTATTCCACCTTACGAAACCTATGTGCTTTATGAAGAGTACATAGCGCCGGGTTTGCTGGGCATGATCCTACTCTTCAATGGCATGCAAAGCTCGCTGTCCATGGTATACGACCGAGAAATGGGCAGTATGCGTACGCTGCTGGTTAGCCCTTTGCCTCGCTGGTATTTGCTGCTGTGTAAGTTGTTAGCGGGTGTATCAGTAGCCATCGTACAAGCCTTTGTGTTTATGTTCATCGCTTGGTTTTGGGAGGTGAGGCCTCCGCTGCACGGATACTTTTTTCTGATACCAGCATTGTTGTTGGCGGGTTTGATGTTGGGTGCATTAGGGCTAATGTTGTCTTCGATGATACGGCAGTTGGAGAATTTCGCAGGGGTCATGAATTTTGTTATTTTTCCGATGTTTTTTGCCTCCTCTGCGTTGTATCCGTTGTGGCGTATTCGCGACTCCAGTGAAGTGCTTTTCTGGATCTGTACCTATAACCCGTTTACCTATGCGGTTGAATTAATACGCTTTGCTATATATGGAAAATTCCATGTTATTGCCGCCTTGGTTGTAAGTGTTTGTACGTTAGTGTTTCTTGCGGCAGCCGTCATTGGTTACGATCCTTTGCGCGGTTTTTTGTCGCGCAAAGATGGTGGTGGCCCGCCCAAGAAATGAATGACCAATACGTTGAACGATTTGTCGATTGCGCCACGGCTAAATAAACACAGATTTCTGTGGTAATCTTAATGCTGGCGCTGGATTGGGCCTACCAATGTACTGCATTTAAAGCTGCTGGTTCAAGGCATTACAGATGTCTTTTTAATGTGAATACCTCCGGTGTATTGTTCCGTTTACAGAGAAAACTGAATGAAAATTCGATTTGCCAACTTACTCGTATCTGTCGTCTTCCTTCTTGGCTTCTGGAGTTCAGCTTGGGCTGAAAACACAAAAGTAAAAGTCGGGGTGCTGAAGTTCGGTACCGTAAACTGGGAGCTGGCTGCGCTCAAAAACGCGGGCTTAGATGCCGCTAATGGCATCGACTTAGAAATTGTTAAATTTGCCGGAGACGATGCAACAAACATCGCGCTGCAAGGTGGTGCGGTAGACATCATCGTGTCTGACTGGCTTTGGGTTTCGCGACAACGTTCTAACGACACCGCATTAACATTGGCTCGCTACAGTTCTTCGGTGGGTTCTTTGATGGTGCGTGAAGAAAGCGATGTTAAATCGTTAGCCGATGTTCGTGGGCTAAAAATTGGTGTCGCAGGTGGCCCTCTGGATAAAAGCTGGTTACTACTACAAGGCATGGCAAAACAAGAACATGATTTAGACCTGGTTGCCGAGAATGAAATAGTCTTTGGTTCACCACCGCTATTGGCGGAGAAAACCAAGCAGGGTGAAATAGATGCCAATCTTAATTACTGGCACTACTGCGCCAGACTTGAAGCAGCTGGTTTTCGTGTGTTAACCAGTGCAGAAGAAGCTGCGAATGCACTGGGCGCTACGGGGCCGTTGGCTTCTATTGGCTATGTCTTTAATGAGGAATGGGCAAACGATAATAAGGACGCCGTAGCAGGCTTTCTGAATGCGTCACGTGCCACAAAAGAATTATTGAACGAGTCCGATGCTGAATGGGATCGTTTAGCTGAAAGTGGCGTTATCAAAGATAAGGGTGAAGCGCTGGAAATTTTAAGAGACCGTTTCAGACAGGGTATTCCAACACGTGAACTTAATGATGAAATTCGTGACGCTGAAGTGATCTATCGCGTTTTAGCAAAAGCGGGTGGTACAAAACTAGTGGGCGATTCCGCTGTACTCGTTGACGGTACTTTCTGGGAAGGTGCTGGTGCTGAATAAACAACCGATCAGTTAATAACAAAACCATCGGTCTTTCACTTTGCAATCGAACCAGCGTGGTCCGCAGATAGCCGCACTGTCTATTGTTACGTTGCTGGTTCTGTGGTCTGCCTTAACCTTTCTTATATCGGATAAAACGCTGCCATCTCCAATGGAGGTGGCTAGCGCAATCGCAACTGAATGGCAATCCGGCGAGTTGTTATTTCATCTTGGCGCTACTCTGCTACGCGTAATTGCCGCTTTCATCATTGCTATGTTTATCGGCTCCTGTATTGGCATATTGCTGGGTATGGATGCGAACGTGAATCGCTTTGTTGAGCCGTGGTTAATTCTGCTGTTAAATTTGCCTGCATTGGTCATCATTGTGTTGGCCTACATTTGGTTTGGTCTTAACGAGGCGGCCGCTATCGGAGCGGTGGCAATTAATAAAATTCCTAACGTGGTTATCACGCTACGAGAAGGTGCGCGCTCTTTAGATTTAGCCTATGCCGAATTAGCACGCGTTTATCGCTTTAGCTGGTGGAAGCGCCTTCGGCATGTGGTGTTGCCCCAGTTGCAACCTTTCTTTGCGGCGGCAACGCGTTCAGGTGTGTCGCTAATCTGGAAAATCGTTTTAGTGGTTGAATTGCTGGGTCGTTCCAATGGCGTGGGTTTTCAAATCTATTTGTATTTTCAGTTATTTGATGTTGCCACTATTCTGGCTTACTCATTTGCGTTTGTCGCTGTGATGCTATTGGTTGAGTATTTGATACTACAACCTATTGAGCGCAGGTCTACGCGTTGGCGAGCGTCCAATGCTCGATCTTAATATTGTCTCCCGCGTATTTACCGCAGCAGATGGTTCTCGGTTGGAGGCTGTTAAGAATCTGCAGTTTCAATTAAAGCCTCACACCTTCACCTGTATTGTTGGCCCGTCTGGTTGTGGGAAAACGTCCACTCTTCGGATGATCCTTGGCTTAGATACCGGGTTTGAAGGGCATATCAACATGGGTGCAGAGGCCACCGTGTCGGCAGTGTTTCAAGAACCGCGTTTACTGCCTTGGCGTACCGTTGAGCAAAACGTTCGCTTGGCGTTACCTAAAAGTAAAACCAATATGCTGTTGGATGATCTATTCGAACAATTGGGTTTGATACCGGTCAGGTCTTTTTACCCGTCTGAGCTTTCTTTGGGATTGGCGCGCCGGGCAGCGATTGCAAGAGCGTTCGCGCTTGCGCCAGAGCTGTTAATTCTTGATGAACCGTTTGTGTCATTGGATGACTATACAGCTGAGCGCTTACGAAAAATATTATTGGATGTATGGCAGGCGCATCCCACAACGGCTTTAATGGTGACACACAATATTCGAGAGGCTGCTGAACTTGCGGATACCGTATTGGTTTTTAGTGAGCGTCCGGCGTCGGTGTTAAATACTGTGACTATAGACGTGCCGCAAAAGCTGCGTGATGACGAAACTATAGACAACATAGTTCGCCAGGTTCGAGCAGCGATGTCAGTTACAAGAACTGCCTCAGTATGATAGAAATACGCAACACAATGCGGCTATCATACGCTGAGTTTGAGTTGTTCATCCTCAGCGAACTGGAGCCGTTTACTATTCCTCCAACTCTTCCCAGCGCTTGTAAGCCGCGTCCAGCTCCTTCTGCAGCTCGGCACTTTTAGCAATTGTTTCATCAGCTTTGTGTTTGTCTTTGTAAAAATCTGCAGACGACATAGCCGCATTGAGCGCTTCAATATCAGCTTCTAGCGTGGCTATTTTCTCAGGTAAGGCATCTAATTCGCGCTGCTCTTTGTAGCTTCGTTTTTTCGGTTTCTGGTATAGCGTTGCTGTGTTCTCCGAAACAGAGTCGTCTGCGGTTGTTGAAAGCTTTGCGTTGGCTTTGTTATTTTGCTTAGGCTTGCTTTCATCTATCGCTTCGGTTTCGTCGAATATGGGCCTTAGTGTTGTTGAGTTTGACAGCTCGCGTAAGAAGTCGGTGTAGCCGCCTACCACATCAACGAAACGGCCATTGCCCTGATACACCAAGCTGCGTGTAACCACGTTGTCGAGTAGTTTTCTATCGTGGCTAATGATCAGCACGGTGCCTGCATATTCTGCTAGCAAGGATTCCAAAAGCTCTAGTGTTTCTACATCAAGATCGTTGCTGGGTTCATCGAGTACCAGAACATTGGATGGCTTTAAAAACAGTTTTGCCAGCAACAAGCGGTTAGTTTCACCGCCGGATAACGCTGTGATAGGTGCACGAGCTCTGTCGGGTGCGAACAGGAAGTCTTGCATGTAGCTCATGATGTGCTTTGTGGTTCCGTTCACTTCGATATTGTCGCGGCCCTCGCTAACGTTTTCGGCGGCCGACTTTGTTTGGTCCAGCGCTGTTCTTAGCTGATCGAAGTAGGCAATTTGCAATTGTGTTCCATGGCGCACACTGCCGCTACTGGGCGTAAGCTTGCCAAGCAACACGTTAATTAATGTTGATTTACCGCAACCATTCGGGCCAATGATGCCAAGCCTGTCGTTGCGTTGAACACTGATTGTTAAGTTGTTTACAACCTTGTCGCCGTTGTCGTAGGCAAAGTTTAGTGCGTCTGTTTCAAATACCAGTTTGCCAGAACGTTCTGCTTCATTGGCCGACAAGTTAACACTGCCGCCACGGTTGCGTCTTTTTCTGTGCTGTTCTCGCATAGCTTCTAAGGCGCGAACGCGGCCTTCGTTTCTTGTGCGTCTGGCTTTTATGCCTTGGCGAATCCATGTTTCTTCTTGCGCTAACTTTTTATCGAACAGAGCATTGTGTTGTGCTTCAACTTCGAGCTGTTCTTGTTTGCGGACTAAATAGTTTTCATAGTTACCGGGCCATTCGCTAATAGCGCCCCTATCGAGTTCAATGATGTTTTTAGCAACGTTGTTTAAGAATGCTCTGTCGTGTGTTACGAACACTAAGCTGCACCTTAAGCCTCTTAGATATTGTTCTAACCAGTCAATAGCACCGATGTCTAAGTGGTTGGTTGGTTCATCTAGCAGCAGCAAGTCGGGTTCTGACACAATCGCTTTGGCCAGCAGCACACGTCGTTTTAAACCACCCGATAATCCGGCGACATCGGCTGTGGCGTTTAGCGACATACGTGTAATGGTTTCGTCTACTCGTTGGCCAAGCGCCCAAGCGTTTTGAGCATCGATTTTATCTTGCAGTTGTTGGAACTTGTTAGCGTCGAACGCTTCGCCGGCATCTTGATTCGATAGCTCATGAAATTGTGACAGTAATGAACCAACACTTGTAAGCCCGCTGGCCACAACCGAATACACGCTGCCGCTTAAATCGGTGGGTACGGATTGCGGGAGGTAGGCGCACACTAAATTACTGCGTCTGGTTAGAGCGCCTGAGTCTGGCTCTATCTGTCCGGCCAAGGCTTTTAGTAAGGTTGATTTTCCCTCACCATTTCGTCCAACCAATGCGGTTTTGGTGTTTTCAGTAACCGTGAAGTTGACTTTATCGAGTACTGGAACTGCCCCGAATGCGATGGTGAGGTTGTTGCCTCGTATAAGTGCCATGGTTGAACTATTGCGCGCGGTAATGAGAGTGGAATTGATCAGTGATTAGCGTGTTCTGATCATGGCGCCTATTTGAACACAGCTGGCCATTGGATACCACATGCTGCCTTAGCCAATTAGTGACGTCGTGAACTAATTGGCTGTTCGCCCAATGGCCTAGATTGCTGTGTGGAGGCTGCGTTGATGTCCAAATAAAACGTGTTGTAGAGCAAACCGTAGTAATTCCCTTTGTCCTTGGTGCCAAACAGCTGTAAGCGGAACTTGTTTTTGAACAGCGCTGGCAGATTAGTCCACAGTTGTGGTGAATGAATGGGGCCACCACCGAGGAATACATGAGAAACAAATTGATTGTTGGCCATGTAGCCAATCAGTTTAAAACCCGGCGCATTGAAAAAGCTGATGGTTGTGGTGATCTTTTTTGTGACCACTTTGCAGGCGTAGCCGGCTATAGGGTGCGTGTCGTTGCCTGTGGAGTCCACAATTAACTGGTGTGGCAAGAACACAACGCGTTTACTTTTATCTACACAGTGAGCTGTCATACAGATCAGATCTGACAGATCAATATAGGGGTTATTTGCGGTTAGTCTTTGCGGCTCTGAGAGTTTGATCGATTGCCCGCCCATGCCGGTTTGTTTCAGCATTTGACCAATGCCTACGGCCAGCTTGTGTGGTTTTAAATCTCGCTGCTCAATAATGGGTCGAATATCGGAATTTCTTCGATCTTCAATCAATAAGCAGCCTTGCTTGCTTGCGAATCCATGCAAGTAACGTAAGTTTTCCGGTTGTAAGTGAGACATTTCGGGTGGCAGAAACAACGCCAGTTTTTCACCTTTAACATCTGAGCTGATGGTGGTGCGTAATCGGGGGTTGGGTCGGCAGTTGCTTATGCGCATAGCAGCAGCAAGGCCTTTTATCCATTGCTCGCTTTTTACTGGCGCAGGTTTGGTTTCTGCAGTCACGCTTTGTTGCTCCGCTGGTGTGTGCAGGCCATGCCAGGTGCATCGTTGCTACGATGACTGGCAAGCCGCTTTGCAGAGACTAAAAGCTATTTTCGGGCCATTGCAGCTTTCAGGCTTAGGTTAAGCGCATAAATTTTAAGACTGGCTTTCGCGAGCGTCAAATTCGGCTTGCGTGTACGCCTTGATGGTAAGTGCATGAATAGCGCCGGATTTTATATGTTCCTCCAGTACTGCATACACCAATTTATGGCGTTTGACGAGGCTCAGATCGCTAAATGCATCGCTAACTACAGTCGCTTCGAACTTGCTGCCCTCGGCGGTGATGTCGGCTTTCGCCCCATCAATTTCTTTTTCTACCAAGGAGCTGAAATAGTCCATTCGCATGGGTTTGAGTACTCTAAAAAGTGCGTGAGGCGGGATTATACCGAATAAAGCGCTTTGCAAAAAAATGGGCTCGACTGGCGAGCCCGATTTGGGGGTGAGAACGTAACTCCAAGTTGTTTTTGGAGCACGTGCAAGAAGATTAGTAGTGCATTCTTAAAAGTCAAATAAATCATTGATTAGCATAGCAATTTATTGACTTTTACTGCGCATAATCCACTAGCTTGGGCTGTCGTGGAATACGTATGATGTCGAGTAATCACTAAACTCAAAATAAACCTTACTTTCGTTTTCATCGGCTACACCATTGAGGTTTGCATCGAGAATGCCGTAACCAAAACGATACGGTCTGGATTCGCTGGTGCTGGTGCCGGAGGCCGTGGAAATTTTGTCGATTTTCATAAACCGTTTAACCAATTTTTCACCGGCATAGATTTCCAATATGCCATCGGTGCCAGTCCAGTTTTGCACGGCTCTACCTAGCTTATTTTGAGACTCCTGGGTACACCCAGTTAGCATTACTAAGCCAATCAGTGCAATCACGTATTTCATATTGATATCCATTTGTTGAAGTTTCCAGCCAGTGTATCGCTTTTAGCGTTAAAATAAGCGCTTAAACTTTTTACAAAAGTAACGCATTGTGAGCTCATCAGCCAACCAGTACGGCATTGCCGTGAAATTACCCACTAACGACCCAATGTCGGCGCCGCATCTATTAGGCGACGCCTGGAGCGGTACCCGTTGGTACAGCTCGGCAGAGGAACGGGATGCAGCCTTTATAGAAATGACCAACCATCCACGCTACTACCGCAAGGGCGATGTACCAACCATTGTTCTGGAAAAGATAGATCCTTAAAAAGAAAATTCAACGCGCGGTCTGGTATTTGAGGCTAACTTAGCTATTACTGGGTGGGTGTGAGCTGACGTTAAGGCTAGCTGAGTAAGGCTAGCTGAGTAAGGCCGGTGCTAGTGCTTGGGAAGCTCAGAGCATGTTGTTCGGATACTAACTAGGCTCAGCAAACTTCGTATTTTTTGGATAGTCGTGAAGTAACAGCTTTATTGCTTGGCTGTTGCTTATTGCAAAGCTATCGCCTTCAATTGAAAAGTGCAGTAAGCCACCGGTAGGAATCATGGAAGGTGATCGGGGGTGGAGCATCCTACCCAGCATTTCAGTGCCCGGATTGTGTGAAATAACCATCAAGTGCTTAATGTTGTTATCGCAAAGCTCAATTTGTTTAAGCATTTCACCCGGGCTTGCCAGATATAACTCATCGGTATAGATAATTTTTTGTTCTGATAAGTTGCACGTGCTAAGAATGGGTTGAGCGGTTTCTCGGGTTCTTTGTGCGCTGCTACAAAGTACAAGGTCTGGAGCGCCAATTTGATCGTACAATCGCTGCGCCATTAAGCAAGCATTCTTTTTGCCACGATCGTTTAGCTTACGTGCTTTGTCGTGCTGATTTTTAACCGACCAACTTGATTTCGCATGCCGCATTAACGTTAAAAGTTTCATATTCGTTAAACCACTGCAGAGTGAAAGATTTGGCGTTCATTGGGTAGTGCTTTATAAAAGCTTAGCATCGCTCATGCGAATATAGCCACTACCGTTATCAGTTACTATCTTGAACCAGTCGTTAACCTGTCTGTCCAGTATAAATTGCGTACCGGGTGCAACACGCAATAATAATTTTGAGTGTGCCGCTGGCTGTGCGTAAATTCCTTTCGGATAGTAAGTACCCACTACTTTTATGTATCGTTCGTTATCAGAACTGGCTGAACCGCGTTTAACACTCGTTTGTGTCTCGGTTTCGATCGGATTAAGCTCAAAGCTTCGGTTGGTTTGAACGGGCGTTATAAGCACTTCGGAATTGGCTGCCGTGTTGTTTTGTTTGACGGCCAACGTGGCATTGCTAGCCAGGCTTGTTGTGTTGCTTTTGCTGTTCGTGTTGGCTGAAACTGCCTTGATCGTATTGCTGCGCTTACTTTGCGGAAGAATGCTTGCTGGAATTTCTAATACGGTGCCTACTTTCAAGCGCTTCGGGTCGGTGATGTTATTGTGCTCGGCAATGATCCGCCAATTAGCCGAATTACCGGTGAATTCTTGCGCGATATCGCCCAAACGATCGTTCGGTTGCACCTTGTAGAGAATGCTTGAGACAACCGGTTCGTAAACTTCAGGTTCAGGTGCTTGGGTTGGCTGAGAGTTACTCGCACAAGCACCTAGTGTAATTAAAAGCACCAAGGCGGTAAAAATGTGAACCTGTTTAAAGTTTCGATCGCTCATAGATTATCCGCAACTGCTCGGCTGATAACAGCTTATCGAGCGTTTGATAGAAATTCTTTGATCTGAGCTAGCAATTTAGTGCCAACCAGTCTCCATATTAGTCGAGGTGGTGTGTTTGGTGTGCCGTAGAGTGAGTTGGCGCTCAAAATTAATGCGATTGTCATGTTCAACGTTAAACCATTACCAGCCAAAAAGCAGGCGAAAAAAAACCCGGCTTAAGCCGGGCTTTTTCTTTACCAACTGTTGTTATCAGTTTATTTTATGTCTCTGGAATGAACGTAACCAACGCCTTTGTCGGTTTGTACTTCTAGCCAAGGGCCAAGGGCCTTCGATACTTTTAGTTCTGTACCCGGAGATACTCGCATTAACAAGCTCGATGCAAAGTCTGCTTCGTTGTAAATGGCTTTAGGGTAGTAAGTGCCACTGACCATAACGCGGCCTAACTCATCACTTCCGGCATCTAACGCATCGCTAGCTTGTGCAGATAGGTCTTCAGCGCTTAATGGCTTTAACTCGTTATCGCTTTGAAATGCAGCTTCAACAATTTTAATATCCTGTTCAGCAGCTTCTGGCGTGTTGTTGCCTGCAAGTACCGATGCGCTGGCGTCCAATGCATTTGTGTTAGTGGCATTGTTTTGTGCTAACTGATTTTCGGAACGTTCTTTAACCATATCGCTGGGAACAAAAATCTCTTGCCCTGGACGTACTCTGGTGGCTTGCTGCTCTGAAAATTGGTTTTGCTCAGCAATGCTCTTCCAGTTGGTGGCATCACCTGTGGTGCGTTTTGCAAAATCCCAAAGCGTTTCGCCTGCGCCTACCTTGAACATGGTGGCGTTAGCGTCGATATCAGCAATGGCTACTGCCGTTTCGGTGGTTTCTGTAATTGCGGGTGTAGCTGCCGCAACGGTAAGGTCTTCAGAGGAGGTAGCGGTTGGAATCGCTAAACGCTTCACTTCTGTGTCGCTTTGCTCAACTTGAGCAACGACGGTAGCGGTTGCTTCTTCAGATTCTGTGATTAACGGCTTTGCTTCTTCAGACGTTGCTGCGATAGCGTTTGCTTCGAAAATCTCTGCCTTTAGCATATCGGCTGGAATCATAATCTTCTGACCGGGGTGAACTGAGGCATTAGGTGCTAAATTGTTGATGTCGGCAATAACGTGCCAGTTGTTTGCATCACCCGTGGTGTCTTTAGCGATTTGCCAGAGTGTTTCGTTGCTTTGTACTTCGTGCTCTAAATCTCTGATGGCAGGCAGTACATCAACTGGGTTGGCATCGACAACAAGTTGCTTGTCTTGCAGCACGGTGGTGCCTTCTGCGCCTGGCACTGTATCGGTGAGTGGGTCAGCATCATTGAATACGAGGTCGTTGCCGTTGTCAGAACCGGGTAGCAATACTTCAGTACCTTCTAGTGGCTCTGCTTCTAATTGCGCAACAGGCTCAACGGCCTGAATTTGAATACCGTTTTCATCAACCTCGTAGTCCATCAGCGCCAAATCAACTTCATCGAGAAGCTCGTCTTCCTGTGGGCCGATGTGCAGCAGTTTCTTTGTGCCTTCCCAAGCG
>CALDTX010000029.1 GCA_937923565.1 uncultured Granulosicoccaceae bacterium
TACGATGTACTCGATAACATAGAAGGTGCAGAGCAACCGGCTATCATGCCAATCAACCAGGAGCTTGCCACAGAAGTTGACTACGAGAACCTGACGCAAATATTGCATAACGAGTTTTCACGCATCGACACATTGGTACACCTGGCCGCCGATATCGGTGTTCAAACACCGCTTCAACAGCTAAGCCAAAAAGATTGGTCTCGCGTAATGTCGGTGAACTTAACGAGTACTCGTCTGCTCACCGCTGCCTGCTTACCACTTTTGCAAAAGTCGGCGCATGCTAGCGTAATATTTACATTAGATGAAAAGCTCAGTGCTTACTGGGGCGCTTACGGTGTTTCCAAACACGCGCTGCACGCGCTACTGGGTATGTTTGTAGACGAAACCGACAACCAACTAGCCGACGACAACGCACCACTGATCGCATTTAACGGCATCGACCCAGGCCCCATGCGCACGCCACTAAGGCGCAAAGCATTTCCCGGCGAACTAGAAAATGAATCACCCTTACCCACCGAGCGCATGGGCCCGTTTCTGGCATTGATTCAGCGACAAGAACGCATGCTCAATAACCAGCGGTGGCAACAGCGTTGATATCAAAGGGCGCAGCCAAAAAAGGGGACGCAGCCATTAAATCAAAAAACCCGACTGATACGAACGCGCAACCATTTACGCTCTCGTTACAACAACATGAATCTGCACCGGGCGATGTCGCTCGATCGTTGGAGCGTATAGCACAAAGCGCTGAACAAGCTACGGCCAAAGGATCGCAATTACTGCTGATGCCGGAAGCCAGCCTCACCGGATACAACAACAGCTTAGACGTGATGCAGTCTATTGCTGAACCCAGTGACGGACCTGCAAGCGACACGATTGCGCAGATCGCAAAAACCCACCAGATTGCTATCGCCTATGGCTTTGCCGAGCGATTTGAACAACACATATTCAATAGCGTGCAGCTGATCAGTAAAACGGGTGAACGCATTTCAATTTATCGCAAAACACATTTGTGGGGCGATCAAGATCGCACTTTGTTTTCCCAAGGTGAAAATGCTGCCACCGTATTTGAACTCGATGGTTGGAAGTTGGGTATGCTCATTTGCTACGACGTTGAGTTTCCTGAGGCGGTACGCGCCTTAGCGCTACAGGGCGCTGAGCTAATTTTGATTCCAACCGCCTTGATGTCACCATGGACTACCGTGGCTGATAAAGTTGTGCCCATTCGCGCCTACGAAAATCAACTTTTCATAGCCTATGCGAATTTTTGTGGAGCTGAGTACGAACAACACTATGTAGGACACAGTTGCATTGTGGGCCCTGATGCTGAGGACCTCGCTAAAGCCGGTCCAAACGAAGCCTTATTGCACGCAACGTTACACAAAGCCGCTATCACACAAATGCGAGAAACCCTGCCTTATCATCGCGACAGACGCCCTGAACTTTATAAGCGCTTGGTAACAGCCAAAGCAAAGGTAGATCATGGATAGCAATAACAAAAACAAGCTAACGCTTTTTGGCCCGGACTTCCCGTTCGCTTACGACAATTGGTTAGCACACCCTGATGGCCTGGCAACGTTACCTGAAGACGCGTTAGGATCACGTGTTGCTATTGTAGGCGCTGGCGTTTCAGGACTGGTCGCCGCGCATGAGCTAATGAAGCTAGGGCTTCAACCTGTAGTGTATGAGGCTGGCAGATTGGGTGGTCGTCTTCGTTCACAACCATTCCCGAATGCAAACGGCACCATCGCAGAATTAGGTGGCATGCGTTTCCCGCAATCGGGTAGCAGTTTTTATCACTATATACACAAGCTAGGCCTTGAAACAAAGCCTTTTCCGAATCCGTTAAGTGAAGCTGCGGGCAGCACGGTGATCGACCTAGCAGGCCAGTCCGTGTTTGCAACAACGCCGGATGATCTACCCACTCTTTATAAAGAAGTATCCGACGCCTGGACAGAAGCACTGGAATCAGAAGTCCATTTCAGCGCATTACATCAAGCGATTAAAACCCGGGATATCGAAAAAATTAAAGCGCTGTGGAATCCGTTAGTGCACGAATGGGACGACCGAACCTTTTACGATTTTCTAGCCAATGCACCGTCTTTCAAAAAGCTGAGCTTCAGACATAAAGAAGTGTTTGGGCAAGTTGGCTTTGGCACAGGCGGATGGGATTCAGATTTTCGCAATACCATGCTTGAAATACTACGCGTTGTTTTAACCGGTTGTGATGACGATCAGCATTTAATTGTGGGTGGTGCAGAACAAGTGCCCAGACAGCTATGGAATCTACCCTGCGAAAACTTACCTCACTGGCAAACAAGCATAAGCCTTGGGGACCTACACGATGGAGTACCTAAACCGGGTGTTAGAAGAATAAGTCGGCTCGACCCAGCAGCCAACCATGCCAAGTTCAATAGGAATAAGCATTCAAACAGTGGCCCTATTGAAATAGAAGACAACTACGGCAATACTGAACTCTACGATGCCGTATTAGTCACTTGTCAAAGTTGGCTACTCACCACAAGCATAGCAACGGATGAAAGCTTGTTCTCGCAGGAGCACTGGATGGCACTGGACAGAACCAGTTATATGCAATCGTCGAAAACGTTTGTGATGGTAGACAGACCTTTTTGGAAAGACATCAACCCTAAAACCAACCGTCCGAACATGAGTATGACATTAACCGACAGACTTACGCGCGGTACCTATCTATTTGACAATGGCGACGACAATCCCGGTGTTATTTGCCTAAGCTATAGCTGGATGGCTGACGCATTAAAAATGTTACCGCTGCCGGTAGAAAAACGCGTTGAACTGGCGCTGGATGCGCTTGAGAAAATTTACCCCGATACCAACATCAGACAACATATTGTTGGGCAACCGCAAACTATTTCATGGGAAGCGGACGAAAATTTTCTAGGCGCGTTCAAAGGTGCACTACCCGGCCACTACCGCTATAACCGACGCATGTACACGCATTTTATGCAAAGGGAACTACCCACCGCAGAACAAGGCATCTTTATAGCGGGTGACGATGTGTCCTGGACCCCTGGTTGGGCCGAAGGTGCCGTGCAAACAGCATTAAATGCTGTTTGGGGCATCAGCAATCATTTTGGCGGACATTGCTCTCAACAGAATCCCGGGCCTGGCGATTGTTATGACTCACTGAAGCCAGTAAACCTAGACCCGTAAGCCAAAACTTAAACGACACGTGTTGCAACCGCGACCGTTTTATTGAGAACTACAATGAGTAAATCACTACAAGATCAACTACTGCGAGCAGGTTTAGCCAATAAAAAACAAGCGGTGCGCGCAAAGAAAGCCAAAAATCACAAAGAAAAGTTACAACGCACGGGCAAGGAAGTTATTGACGAAACACAGGAGCAAGTGAAAGCAGCAGAAGCGGCAAAGCTTGAGAAAGATAAAGCTTTAAACAAGGCTATTGAATTAGAAAAACAAACTAAAGCAATCGAAGCGCAAATAAAGGATTTGTTAGCGCACGCCAGTATTATGGAGCGCGGTGACACTAATTACAGCTACGATCACAATGGCAGTATAAAGTCGATCATGCTGGAGAAACAGCATCGGGACGCTTTAGTGAGAGGCGCTCTAGCGCTTGTCTACTTTAACGAGCAATATCACTTAGTACCTAAAACTGTTGCAACAAAAATTGCACAGCGAGACGAAAAATTTATTTTGGTGAATAACGCTAATACGGAAGAAGACAACGAGATCGATGATGAATATGCTGACTATAAGATTCCGGATGATCTTATGTGGTGAACGAGGGAATTAACTCAGCAAATCCAAAGTCACGCTAACAGGCCCTGTTTAAGCAGGCCTGTTAACGTGACAGTTCTACAAACTACACTGAAGCTGTTAACCCACCGTCAACACGTAAGTTCTGACCAGTTACGTAAGATGAATCGTCAGAGACCAAAAATGCCACTGTGTTAGACAGCTCTCTAACCTTGGCATAACGCCCGGCAGGAATTCTCGCTACACGATCTTCTTTCTCTGGCAAGCTATCTATGAAGCCTGGCAATATATTATTCATACGAATACCTTCTGCCGCATACTTTGTACTAAACAGTTTTGTGTAGCCTGCTAAAGCGGCACGGAATACCGCTGAAGTTGGAAAGTCAGGGTCTGGCTCAAACGCTGCGAACGTGGAAATATTTACAATAGAACCTGTGCCCTGTTTCTGCATGATTGGCAAAACGATACGCGTCATACGAACAACGTTCATCATGTAGTAATCCATACCTAAGTGCCAATCTTCATCGCTGATTTCCATAACAGTACCTTTAGGACCATGGCCTGCGCAGTTAACCACACCATCAATTCGGCCAAATTTATCCATTGCAGCGGCAACGAAATTTTCAAGGTCTTTTGGCACCAGGTTAGATCCGGTAAAACCTAATCCAGACAACTCATTACCCAAGGCTTCGCCTTTTCCAGAAGACGACATGACTCCTACGCTATAACCCATTTCGTGCAGCTTTCTAGCCGCATCCGCGCCAATTCCGCTACCACCACCTACAACAAGAGCAACCTTGTTATCCGCCATTTTTTTCTCCTGATTTCTAACGCAACGCTACGCGTTGCTTTTATACGTGCTTAAGACCAAAGGTATTGGTCAGGTATTTTTTGTATCGTCAACGATGTCCATAGTGGCAAGCCCACTATTGCCAAGCGGCACCACCGCAAACGGGCCGCCTTGCCGCATTTGTGCCGGATCGTTGGTATCTGCTGCTGGCGCTTCGGCCAGTATGCTTTGTGCAAACTGCTCGGCATTGTCTTTGGGTTTAAAACCCAGAAAACTGGCAGCGCTGTTGTCGACGGTTACGCGATCGTTATCGGACACACCATAAACAACGGCGAAACCTGTTGTCGGAGTATTGATAGCCTGTTGTACCAATAAAATTAAATCGTCATAGGATAACCAGGAGCCTAATGCCCGCGGACTGGTCACTTGTGCGCACGACAAAATACGCATACACACCGACTCCATGCCGCGTTTGTCCCAATACAAACTGCCGAGGTCTTCAGCGAAACATTTTGCCAATCCGTAGTAGGTATCGGGTCGATGTGGCACTTTGGTATCGATATAATCGTGTTTCGAATGCATGCCAACTGCATGAATGGAACTGGCATAGACCACCCTTTTCAGCTTGTGCTGGTAAGCGGCTTCCCAAACATTGTAAGCACCCACTATATTGGCATTAAGAATTTGATCGAACGGGGCTTCATCGCCCACCGCGCCAAAGTGCACAACCATATCAGCGCCCTCTAGCAAAGCAGAGACTTCATCATACGATGCCAGATCAGCTTTCTGGTAGCTTTCACCACTGTATAAAGTGCCCAAATCGTCGACGATGTCTGAAGAGACAAGTTCTTCACAAAGTTTGGTTAGCGGCTCTCTTAGATACGAACCCAACCTACCCGCTGCACCCGTTAATACCAATTTCTTCATGTTCATTTCTTTAGCGTTAAAGTTTTTATACACTCAACGATGCGATCCATTGCTGCATCAAGCTGATCGATTGACGACGCGGTCGATATTCGAACAAAAGGCGATAAATCGTAAGCTGAACCCGCTACCGCTGCCACTTTTGCTTCGTCAAGAAAATATTGGGTCACATCGATATCACTTTGTAGCGTATTACCCGACGGAGTGGTTGCACCGATTAAAGCCGCACAACCAATAAAGGCATAAAAAGCACCACCAGGTGGATCGAGGCTCAGTTCAGGAATATGAGCAATACGCTCTACAATCAGATTACGTCTTTGCTCAAAGGCTTGTTTAAATTGTTCTATTGAATCTTGTGGTCCGTTCAATGCGGCAGTGGCTGCTGCTTGCGCAACAGAGCAAGCCCCCGATGTTGCCTGTGACTGAACCGTAAACATGGCATCGATTAGTGCTTTTGGACCACCGGCATAACCAATTCGCCAACCCGTCATGGCATAGGCTTTTGACACGCCATTCACTGTTAGGGTGCGATCTTTTAACTCGGGGTTCACTTGTGCAAAGGCATAGCATTGCTGCTGATCGAACACAATATGTTCGTAGATTTCATCCGACATAATCATAACTTGTGGATGATCTTGTAATACCGCACCTAAAGCCCTTAGTTCATCTTTTGAGTACACAGCACCGGCAGGGTTGGAAGGTATGTTGAGCAATACCCATCGCGTCGCTGGCGTTATTGCCGCTTCCAACGCTTCGGGTGTTAACTTAAAACCCTGTGCCGCTGAACAAGCGATGGTGCCCGGATTACCCCCCAACACTAAAACGATGTCTTTGTATTGGCCGAAATAAGGTGCGCATAATAGTACCTGATCACCAGCTTCAAGCGTTGCCATAAACGCATTAAAAATAACTTGTTTAGCACCGTTAGACACAATAATTTCATTGGGTGCAAACGCTAATTGATTGTCTCTTGAAAACTTTGCTGCTATCGCCTTTTTCAACGCTGCCGTTCCACCCGTTGGCGGGTAGCGCGTTTCACCGTTAAGCGCGGCTTGGTGGGCAGCTTCTACAATGTGTGCAGGCGTATTAAAGTCGGGCTCGCCCAACCCCAAATCGATAACATTGTGCCCTGCCGCCTTCAGCGCAGCCGCGTGCAAACTGACGGATGCGGAAGCGGATGGCTTAACCTGCGCTAAACGGGAAGCAGCGTATTTCATCTAGATAACCGCTTTCTCAACAAACGGCTGGTTCTCCGGTATACGCTGATAATTAAACGGAGAAAGATCGAGCGAACGATATTCACCATAAACAATAAGTTCAGCAGTTCCACGCCCCATTGCAGGCGACTGCTGGAAACCGTGACCAGAAAAACCATTAACAAAGATGAAATTAGTGAGCTCTGTATGCGGACCCAATATCGCATTTTGATCGAAGGTATTAAAGGCGTAATGCCCAGCCCACGAGTTCATTAGCTTAATGGCTTCAAACTGCGGTATGCGGTTGGCAATAATGGGCCAAACTTTTTCTTCCCATATATTAGGGTCTTGATCAAAGTCCATGTAGTCAACAGCAGGATCAACATCAGGCGGACAACCGGCCAGGTAGTAAGTACCGTCGGTTCGCATATGCACACCGGTAGGATCAATGGTTAAAGGTAAGTCTCTGTCGAGTGGCTGCTCTGCATCGAAAATGAACGTGTAACGTTTGCGTGGCTCTACCGGTAAATCGATACCCGCCATTTTCGCCGTTAGCACGGCTCTTGGACCGGACGCATTAACAATCGTGCCACAGTCTATTTTTTCGCCCGAACTCAAAACCACACTAGTGACTTTATTGCCTTGCTCATTAGAGTTTATAGCAACCACTTCGTTAGTGACATACTCAACACCACGCTCCCGCGCAGAACGCTTCCACCAATCGAACAAGGTGTTGCCATCGAAATAGCCTTCATCAATCAGGTTATGACTGCCCGCTACAATATCGTCTGTTTTATAGAACGGGTAATCGTTCTTGATTTGCTCAGCGCTTAATATTTTTGTGCCAGCACCGCAAGCCGCTTGAATTTTCTGACAGTCACGCAGTACATCGGCAAAAGCTTCATTGTTTGCCAAGTACATATAACCGTAGCTTTGAATACTGAGATCAGGCACACGTGGGTCGTCGCCAAAATACTTTGGCATATTTTTAACAAAGTCGGCGGCAAACTGAGAAATGCGAACGTTAATTTCCTGAGAAAATTGTTGCCGCATACAGCTATTGGTTCGGGCTGTCGACGTAAACTCATAACTTGGGTCTTTTTCTACAACCAAAACACTGCCATTAAAGTCCGGGTTGTCGGATAAAAACCACGCCACCGAAGAGCCATACATGGCCCCACCCACGATGACCACGTCGTAGCTTGATTCACTCGGCGTGGTGCCAATTTTTTGCGAAGCCATTACACGATATCCCCTTGTTTAACTGCGGTTAGTACCGCTTCAATTTCAGCTTGCGATAAGCCATAAACGTCTTGTGCCGTTTGCACCGAAATGTATCCTTGCGCCAGATCATTTCGAACCGCCGACTTTGTTAAAAATATGCCAAAGTATTTTGGCGACGACCCACGTGTGCCTGAT
>CALDTX010000030.1 GCA_937923565.1 uncultured Granulosicoccaceae bacterium
CCCGATAGGAAAATAAGCACAATACCAACCCAGGCTTGTGTGTCTGGCCATTCGGAAAACACCAATACACTCCAAACAACACTCATGACCAACGCAATGTATTCGAACGGTGCAATAACGACCGCCTCGCAAACGCGATAGGCCTGACTGATTAAATAACCACCAACGCCAGAACTAACACCGGTAGCCATCATAATGAGGAGGTCTTTCTGTTCCGGCCAAACCCACGCCCGCAGTAAAAAATCTAAGGATGCGCTCGTATCGCTGGCGTATTGACCATCGCCAAACAGCACACCAAACCCGGTACACACAAACACGAACCCGAGCTGAATATAAAACGCCATGGTTGAAGCTTTATCTTTAAAGCCAATTTTACGCGTTAGAATTTGGGTAATTGCATAGGCCAATGCAGCGAGCAAGGGTAACAACGAGGCGTATTGAAAAGCACTGCTGCCAGGGCGTAGCATAACGATGACGCCAATCAAACCCACTACAACGGCACTCCAACGATAAATGCCGACTTTTTCATTAAGAAAGATAACCGACAAAGCAGTGATGAACAGAGGCGCTATAAAAAAAATAGCGGTGGCCTCCGCTAACGTGATACTGGCCAAACCTATAAAAAACAAACTATTAGCTAATACGATACAAAGGCCACGAATAATATGAATACCGATGAATTTGGTTTTTAAATTGGCGTAGCCACCCTCATAGGGCACTAATATTAGCAGCGTTATCGTTAACGCGACTAACGTTCGAACGAGTACAATCTGATGTAGCGGATAATCTCCGCTTAAGTATTTAATGCCAAGATCGTTCAGTGAAAACGCAACCCAAGCAACAAGCGCGCTTGCAATGCCAAGCCCAGTGCTACTAACTTTACCGTTCATTGATGGGCCGTCTAAGCCCATTTAATCTGTACATAACCTTGGCACCTGGGTTAAACCGTTATTACACTTTTAGTCAAACAAGTTAAACATTACTGATTTCACTAATTCTTAGCTCACGGCGAAATTGCTCCAGCTCTTGTTTGTAGTGATCGTTAAAAGCAATGGCAACACTAAGGCTTCCCTTTTCCCCGAAAGATTTATTGAGTCGCGCAACTTCCGCAGCCGCGCCAGCTTTACCAACAACCGCTCTGACTTGCGTATTGTTGTTGAGTGCAGCAGAGCGATACATATTGAGCATTTCATCAATATCAATTTGGCCTGGTGCAGTTGGAGCACCAAAAGTTGAGTAGGTAACTGCACCTCCGTGGGCAAGTGTTAATATGCGACTGCATTCGCCGGCTTCACCCATAGCAAAACCGATGCGTTCAACCGATGCACTTTGATCACTAGCGCCTGAGTCAGCTTTGGCAACCCATTCAAGCATTTGAACAGCATGCGCCAGTTTACTCGCGGTGGGTACAACTTTAATAGCATCAGGACTCTGTTCAAGCATTCGTTGTGTTAGTTCTGCCAATGCTGATTCAGACAGCATGGCGTTAAAATCATGGTGGCTTAGAATGATGGGCAAACCCTTCGCTAACACAAGCTTAGATGCTTCTGATTCAAATTCCAGATCGATAATATGCGCACCATTTTCCAGCGCCTGCTCACTGATTTGAGCACGCTCTGCTTCGGTGCCTTCAAAGCGACCACCGTGTGTTGGGTGGCGTAGCGTAAACAACACCGCCAGCTGCTCGCTCCGCGCATAGCGAACGATTTCCATCAATTGCTCAATGGTATGGCCAGAATGCAGAATAAGGTCAGCTCTAATTTCGACGCATTGCAAACCTCTCTCTAAGGCTTGATCAACCTCAGACAGGTTCTCAGCTACAACGCCAATAATACCGCGCAACGGAAAGTTGTTTTTCAATGCTTTACCTCATTTAATTTGTTAGTTAAGTGCCTACTCATCAGCTTTACCCATTACTGTTGTTAAATAGGGCATTACGTTGGATATCCTTTTAAACTATTTTAACCTGCCAATGGGTTTAGTTTTTGCCCCAGCTTGCAACGCCAGCAAACTAAGCCACTCATAACCCACTGTTGCCGCGGCCAGAGCCGTTATCTCTGCGTGATCATAAGGAGGCGATACTTCTACTACATCCATTCCAATTAATTTTAACGCGCGTAACCCACGGATAAACTCCATTGCCTGCCAACTGGCTAACCCTCCGGCTACCGGCGTTCCGGTGCCGGGTGCAAAGGCTGGGTCTAGCCCATCAATATCAAAAGAAATATAAACGGGCGTGTCGCCCGCTCGTTTAGTGACTATTTCAATAGCGCGATCAATACCGTGCCGATGAATCCATGGCGCAGTCAGTATTTCAAAACCGCAGTCTGAATCGTTGTACGTTCTTAAACCCACTTGAGTTGAACGACTGACATCGATCAAGCCTTCGTTCACGGCACGACTAAACATTGTTCCGTGATCAATGGAGATGTTGTCGTCTTCCCAGGTATCGCAATGCGCATCAAACTGAACTAAAGCAATGGGGCCATATTTTTCGGCATGTGCTTTTAGCAATGGGTAGCTAATAAAATGATCCCCACCAAACGTGAGCATACGCACATCGTGACTAATAATAGCAGCGGCGTGCTCGGTAATTTTGCCGACTACCGACTCCGGATTGTGCGGGTTAACTTCACAGTCGCCAAAGTCGATAACAGACAGCGTGTCGAATGGGTCGAACCCGTAAGGAAAGGACAAGAGCTCTGCCAATTGTACCGATGCCGCACGAATTGCACGCGGCCCCAACCGGCAACCCGGACGGTTAGTAACCGCACAATCGTAAGGCACCCCGCTGACTACCACATCGACACCCGTGAGTTCACGAGAATAGCAGCGTCGCGCAAAGCTCAAAGCTCCTGCATAAGTGGCTTCATGTGAACTACCTTTATTCTGTTTGGCGAGAAATGCTCGGTCGCCTTTTACTGACATTAGAGATCTTCGACTATGTGGCTAAATTTCCAGCATATTACCTGATCTACGCAGTCAGCGTGATCCTAAAAAAGGCGTTTTCCTGGATTATGCCAAAGCACCAATTTTCTGAGGTATATTCATGGCACAGCTCACAACCTCACTGCCAAAACCCTATTTACGTGTTAAAACACATGCACTGTAAATCGATTAACTGACTTTTATTCTTATCACTTATGCTTTCCTACCGACACGGATACCATGCAGGCAACCACGCAGATGTTCTAAAACATGCCGTGGCTTTGCAGATCATCCAGTACCTGAAACGAAAAGAGAAAGCATTTGCAGTTTTTGACACGCACGCAGGTGCAGGGCTGTACGATTTTGAGAGTTCGTTCGCCCAGAAAAACAAAGAGTATGAAAGCGGTATAACTAAGCTTTGGGAAATAGAAAAACCACATAGCGCTTTACTGGCTGACTATTTAAGCTTGGTGAAACAATTTAATCCCAATGGGAAGCTGCGTTATTATCCTGGCTCTCCATTGATAGCTCAGCAAACGATTCGCCATCAAGATTCCATCAAGCTCTTTGAACTGCATAGCAGTGAGGCACCTGTGCTAAGCGGCAGTAGTCAACAAATAAAAAATAGAAGCCGCACACAGGTTATCGAAGCTGATGGCTTAAAAGCCATTCTACCTTTTTTGCCCCCGCCTTCCAGACGCGCGCTAACGTTGATCGATCCTTCCTACGAACAGCGTGAAGAATATGCAGCAGTAAGTCACTGTTTAAGCAAAGCGATCAAACGCTTTTCTGGAGGGGTCTACGTTGTTTGGTATCCCTGTATCAACAAAGAAGAATCGAGTAATTTTAGTTCGCAGTTAAGTCGGCAAACTGAACACGCGTGGCTTAACGTAGAATTGCATGTTAGCACTCAAAACGATAAAGGCATGCAAGGCAGTGGATTATTCGTCGTTAACCCACCGTGGACTTTAGCCGGTGCACTCAATGAAGCTTTACCTGAGCTGGTAAAATTGCTGAGCACCGATGAATCTGCAAAATTTGTACTGAACAGCCATGCGGTCTAGAAACGTTAACCTTTTTACCTGTTACCGCTGGGTATATAATAATGACACCTAAAACCAACCGATGCTGCAGATGAATTCAAACACTACGATTAAACCTTATCAAGAACAATTTATCGCGTTTGCCTTACAAGAAGGCGTGTTGCAGTTTGGTGAATTTACGTTGAAATCCGGTCGCGTTAGTCCTTATTTTTTTAATGCGGGTTTGTTTAACACCGGAGCAAACATGCTCAAACTCAGTCGCTTTTTCGCACAGAGTATTAACGACTCAAACATAGCTTTCGATGTGTTATTTGGTCCGGCGTATAAGGGCATAACGTTGTCTTGTGCAACAGCCATGGCACTATCAGAGCTTACCGGTAGTGATGTGCCCTATGCTTACAACCGCAAAGAGAAAAAAGATCACGGTGAAGGCGGGTCAACTGTTGGCGCAAAGTTAGAAGGCAATATAGCCATCATCGACGACGTCATTACAGCCGGCACCGCCATTAGAGAATCGTTCAGCATAATTGCTAATGCCAATGCACAAACCTGCGCTGTTTTCTTAACACTGGATCGGCAAGAACGCGGACAAAAAGAAGACACTATTCTAGATTACTCAGCAGTTCAGCAAGTGCAGAACGAGTTCAAGACCCCAGTAGTATCGATAGCGAATATGGACTGCATCATACAATTTGTCGAAAATGACAAAAAATACGCCACCCACTTGGCCGATATGCTGGCCTATCGCAAGAAATACGGCATTCAGAACTAAAACGGCGATTGATTTTCCCGCAAGCTCAAGCATAATGGAGATACCCATTAACAGCTTGGCTAAACAACAGACATGATACCCAAGGCATCATTTACCGGTCCGGACATTTGTGCACAGCCTGCGCGTAAAGTAGTGGAGCTATTAAAGAAAGGCGATATCAGCCCGAGTGAACTTATTGATGCTTCACTCACACGAATCAAACAGGTTTCACCAGCGGTTAATGCAACCGTCACGCTATGCGAAGACAGAGCTAGAAATTCCTTACAAGACTTACCCGAACTGGCAGAAAATCATTCGCAAGAACCCGGATGGTTAGCGGGCCTACCCATTGGTATAAAAGATCTCAACTTGGTGTCCGGCGTTAAAACAACTTACGGCAACGTTGGCTTGAAAGATTTCATACCCCAGGAGAGCGACCACCTAGTAAGTCTGCTTGAGCAGCGCGGTGGCGTGGTACTTGGAAAAACCAATACCCCAGAATTTGGTGCAGGAGGCAATACATTCAACGAAGTGTTTGGCCAAACCAGAAACCCATGGGATACCCGCAAAAATGCTGGCGGCTCTTCTGGCGGTGCTGCCGTGTCACTCGCAACAGGGGAGTTTTGGCTGTCTCACGGTTCCGACTTAGGTGGCTCGCTTAGAACCCCTGCATCGTATTGCGGCATTGTGGGGTTACGACCTTCACCCGGTCGCTGCGGCGGTGGTCCGGCATTAACAGCGTTTTCTACAGAAGGCGTCAGCGGCCCAATGGCAAGAGATGTCGAAGATCTGGCTTTATTTCTTGATGCAATGTGTGGCTACGACCCGAAGAGCCCACTCACTATCGAAGCCCCTGCCACATCGTTTCAAAAAGCGCTGGAACAAAGTACCAACAAAATTCGAATTGGCTTCTCAGAAGATCAAGGCGGATTTGCACCCGTTGAAAAATACATGCGCCAGCTGTTACGAAGCGCAATGGATAAAATGTCGGACGCAGGTTCGATCGTTGAGGATGCCTGCCCTGCGTTGCCTGGCCTGCACGATACCTTCATGACTTTACGAGGTATACATTTCGGATCGCTAAATGCTTATCTACCGCAAGAAATTCAAAAGCACTTCAAAAAAACATTAGCTGAAAACACCGAGTTTGGCGTTAAGCTCGAGAGTTCAAAAATTTATGATGCCATTCGTCAACGCACGGTTATCTACAACTCGTGCCAACAATTTTTCGAACGTTACGATGTACTAGCTATACCGGTAACTGGCATCGAACCCGGTTTAGCTGAAGAAGAATACCCAACCGTTGTCGATAACCAGCCTATGCAAGGCTATATGGACTGGCTCAGATTTTCTTTTCTGGCAACAACAGCAACACTGCCTGCCATTTCAGTACCTGTGGCTTTTACAGAATCGGGAATGCCAGTAGGCATACAGCTGGTAGGGCCACCACGCGGTGAAGCGAAGTTGCTTCAAGCTGCACTGGCAATTGAAAGAACCTTGCAACTGCCAAGCAGCCCCATCGACCCAATTCTACGGTAGTAGATTGCTTATCGCATCGAATAATAGTTAACTTAACGGGTTAGAAGGCTTATGCAAAAACCGAAAAAAATTCCGCTTATTAGCGTAGACGGCGATGCTTATAGCCGCGGAGAACAGTGCGGAGCGCTAACAAAACGTCAAATCGCTATTTCGCTCAAGAATTATCAGGAAATTTTTGCGCTATGTGATATCTCTTGGGATGAAGCGATACAAAAATCCAAGAAAAGCCTCGCAGTTGTTAGCGAAAAATTCCCCGATATTATTGCTGAACTAAAAGGACTTGCAGCCGGCAGTGGCGAATCATTCGAATCACTATTTGCTTTGAATGCACGTACGGAAATTTTACCAGCCAATTTTTTAGTTAATGTAGCTGGCAACGAAAATTCAATCAACGAATGCACCTCACTGGCATTGAATCGTGAAGAACACCCTGTTTGGTTAGCGCAAAACTGGGACTGGATTGGCTTTCAGCGTCCGGCCATGATTACCCTTAAAGCCATCGACGAAGGAGGCAACAGTTACATCACCGTTACTGAAGCAGGTATGCTCGCCAAAATTGGATTAAACAATCACGGTTTTGGCATATCACTTAATATATTAAGATCACACAGTGATGGTGAAAAAGCCGGCATTCCCGTACATCTGATGTTACGGGCCTTACTCGATTGCAAAAATACGCAAGAGGCTATTGAGCTGGTAGGCAGTTTAAACTTTACCAGCTCAAGCAACATTCTTGTTGCAGATAAAAATGCACATATCAGAAGCATGGAACTCTCGCCAAATGGCGTGCAATTCTTACCAGCTCAGAACGGGCATATTTGTCACACAAATCACTTTTTGCACCCTACGCTTGAAGCAAACGATGCAGGCAGAGAAGGCAATATTTCAACACAACTAAGGTTGAACACTGCAAAGAAACACCTACCCAGCACAAACAGCTTTGAGCAGATCAAACATTTACTCAGCGACACCAGTGACGGTCTGGAATCTATTTGTCGATTCCCCGACACCAGCCTGCCAAAAGTTGCTCAGTTGGAAACCGTGCTTGGCGTGATCATGAATGTGTCAACACAAGAGCTTTGGGTCAGTGATGCTCAACCATCGATTACCGAATTCACTCATCATAAATTACAAACAGAACCGCTAACCGTATAAATCTTGTTGACTACAGCGTTAACACTTTAAGGAGAATATACATTGCCAGTTATAGACAGAATTGCAGAGTTCGCCGATGAAATTGTTGCTTATCGTCGAGACTTCCACGAGCACCCGGAACTGGGCATGGAGGAAGTTAGAACCTCGGGCATTGTTGCCAAACTTTTGGAGGAATGGGGCATCACGGTTCACACTGGCATCGGAAAGACCGGGGTAGTGGGCGTACTGGAAGGTAGCGAACCAGGCAGAACGATCGGTTTACGCGCCGATATGGATGCACTGCCAATTCATGAAAAAACTAACCTTCCCTTTGCATCCAAAACGCCCGGCGTTATGCACGCTTGTGGGCACGACGCTCATACAGCCATGCTTTTAGGCGCGGCAAGATACCTTGCTGAAACGCGACAGTTCAAAGGAACAGCTGTTTTTATTTTCCAACCTGCTGAAGAAGGATTAGGCGGTGCTCGAGCGATGTTGGCAGACGCTCTATTCGATCGATTCCCATGCGACGAAATCTATGGCATGCATAACAACCCGAACGGCCAGCCCAAACAGGTATCAGTAAAGCCCGGTGAAGCAATGGCTGGTGCCGATTTCTTCGACATACACATAAGAGCCTCAGGCTCACATGCTGCGATGCCACAGCTCTCCATCGATCCCATTGTTATTGCAAGCTCTTTGGTACAACAGTTACAAACTATTGTTAGTCGAAATGTACCAGCCACCGACAGCATCGTGTTATCTGTAACGCAAATACATGGCGGTTCAGCTTACAACGTTATTCCTTCCGACTGCACTATCTCAGGTACTATGCGCTACTTCGACTCAGACTTAGCCAAAGTCGTAAGACAACGAACAAAAGAGCTTTGCGATGGCATGGCTACCGCCTACGGTATTGAAATAGAATTTCAGAATCGAGAAATTTTTGATGTACTCATTAATGACGACAACTTGTCTCAAGTTATGCTCGACATCGCTGCGGAAGTGGTCGGCAATGAAAACACAGTGCTAACCGATGAAGTAAAAATGGGCTCAGAAGACTTCTCAGACATGTTGCGTGCGATACCCGGTGCTTATTGCATGGTTGGCCATGAAGGCACGCTACCTTTACATAACGACGGCTTCATACTGGATGAAAACATGCTCCCGATCGGTGCATCGATTTACGCCAAACTTATCGAACAAAGGACCGGAGCATAAGCCATGAATATTGCTGGCCTGAATTTTGACACTGGCGCCATGCTCAAAGGGCTAAAGCCTTGGATTGAATGCGAAAGCCCTACGCATGATGCCACAGCAGTAAATCGTATGATGGACATGGTGAGCTACGACTTAGTTGCCATGGGGGCAAGCATAGAACGTATACCAGGGCGCATGGGCTATGGTGACAGTGTCAGAGCAACACTTCCACACCCCAATAAGGGCCAGCCAGGCATCTTGATTTCCGGACACATGGATACCGTTCATCCAGTGGGCACGCTTGAAAAACTGCCTTTCAAGATTAACGGCAACCAATGCTGGGGCCCCGGTATACAAGACATGAAAGGCGGTAATTATATTTCTTTGGAAGCGATCAAGCAGCTGGCTATAGCAGGTATCAGCACACCACTGCCAATAACTATTCTGTTTACACCCGATGAAGAAGTTGGCACACCGTCAACCCGTGAAATCATAGAAGCCACAGCTGCCCAGAATAAGTTTGTGTTAGTCCCTGAACCCGGTGGGCAAAATAACAGTGTTGTGTGGGGCCGCTACGCAATTGCTCGTTTTAATATCGAAACAAAAGGCGTTCCGGTTCACGCAGGAGTTAATCCAAAGCTGGGGCAGTCAGCCGTTAAAGAAATGGCAAAACGACTCATTGCCATTGAAGACATGAGCAGCGAAGACTGCACCTATTCCGTTAGTGTAATACGGGGTGGCGATTGGGTTAATTGCGTTTCATCAAACTGCACAGCACAGGTTTTATCGATGTCTAAAAAGCAATCCGATTTAGACAGTGGTGTTAAGCGCCTACTCGACCTAAACGACACAAGTTCAGATATACAGTTTTTGGTAACACGTGGCGTCACACGTCCGGTTTGGGAACCTGATGCTGCTGGTAAAGCGCTTTATGAGCATGCGGTTTCTGTTGCTAAGGATATCGGCATGGAAAACCTTCCAGCAATCATGCAAGGTGGTGGGTCCGATGGCAACTTTACCGGCGCCATGGGCATTCCTACACTCGACTCACTCGGTGTTATCGGTGCCGGATTGCACACATTAAACGAGCATATAGAAATTGACAGCTTAGCAACACGCGGCAAACTTATGGCTGGCCTGCTAGCGACATTGAGCTAGCTTTTTAATCCATGCTCTAGCCGTGATAAAGCCATCTTTAAGTCAACTGGCCTTTCAAAAACTCAATGAGCTTAGCTTTATCCACGTGAAAGTTGTTGTAAACCACAACCCCTTCAGGGTCGATCAAAACTAACCACGGTGTTCCACCCGAACGATAATTAAGCATACTCATTGGAGGAGTATGCGTTTCACGCGTTCCCGGATCATGCCCCATAACCGCTGGAATGTCGTAACGCAATTGCAGCTCACGCACAGCGTCGCTGGTGTTTGAATCGAAGCCTTCAAAAACCGTTTGAACACCGGCAATCGCCATTTTTTCATGGCCATAGAATTCATCGCAAACAGCTTTTAATGTAGGAAAACCACTGGAATGACAACCAGGACACCAGTTCTGAAAGAACTTTAGAAATACCCACTTGCCTTTTGACTCTTTTACAGAGAAGCTTGCACGATCTCCATCGCCATCAATCCAATAGTCGAGTTTAATCTCTGGCGCAATACGCCCTTCGATACCGTATTTTGGTTTCTCACTTTGTTGTTGAGCCAACAGCTTTGAAGACACGCCGCCTAAGGCCAAGGCAGTCGGGGGGAGCGCAGCTGTTTTAAGAAAATTGCGTCTGTTTGACATAATAGAACGACTCATTGTTTTTTATACTCCATCGCTGAATTTTCGCGGCTACCAGACCATTAATTGATATTGTCGTTGGCTAAAGAAACGGTTAATTCGATGGTTTCAGGTGCTAAGCAAACAGTATCGTTGCATGCCTGCACATTGACATTAATAGGCACCGACATGCCGTTGGGCTCTAATGCAGACAAAGGCACCTGTAAAGTCACAGTCCCTTCATACAGTGCAAGCTCGGAACGATCAAAGCCAAGGCGCGCAAGCTTTGCATCTGGATAACTAACCCCACCAATGATTTCACCAACAGAATCTGTTATTGATGTGCCTATGAGGTAGTCTTGCTTGGGCTCATGCGCGTTGATATGCCAGCCCGGCTTCATATCAAGCACAACATCAATCATTTTATTAGTCGTATTGGTGATCTGTTTCTTCGCACTCACACGCACATTGCCACGACCGGTGTACAGGCGACTACCCATTTCTCCGTTGCGCATTTCGCTAACAGCGCTTAACAGATAACCAAAAGAACTCGGGGATATTTCTAACTTTGTTACCAATGCACTGACGAGTTCTTGAGCCCGTGTTAAGTATTCATCCTTACCGGTTCGATTATGCAATCGCACTAATACTTTCAGCGCTATAGAATTTCCAGCAGGCAGAGAATTATCAAACACCTCTTTCGGCCGAACCGGCAGCGTTACACCATTAACACTTTCTTCGCCCATAAAGTAGGCACCGTTTTCAGCGTCCCAGAATTGCTTATCCATGTCTTCTACAAAACGTTCCGCCAGATC
>CALDTX010000031.1 GCA_937923565.1 uncultured Granulosicoccaceae bacterium
GCGATACCTTTTGGGTGCTTGTCTGTGTTGGTTACGTGTGCGAATTTGATAACAATTTCGCCGTCTTGGCAGGCATCGCTGGCGGCGTGTACGTTAACGCTTAGTGCAAGTAGAGCTGTGGCTATTAGTGTTTTACAGAACATAGTGGTAATTCCTGTTGTGATTTATCGTTAGTTGTACTTAGGAGTTTGTACGGATAGTGTCGTCCATACTGGGAAATTGGTCGAGATTTTCTTTGGGCGGATTTCCGCCATTAGTTGGAAATTTAGGTGGCGATTTTTCGCCAATACTGAATTATGGGGCATAGTTCTTACGGCTAATGCCATATTTGTTCAGTTTGTCCTGCAAGGTTTTGCGAGGCACGTCTAAATCCAGCATGGTTCTCTTGAGGGAGCCTTCATTGCGTTCCAGCGTCGATTCTATCAGTCCTTTTTCAAAACTCGCAACTCGAACAGACAAACTATCGGAACGATTGCCTTGTTTGGCTGAGTCGGCAAACACGTGTAGTCCCGCGGCGAAACGCTTCGCTGCATTTTTCAGTTCTCGTACGTTACCGGGCCAATCGTGACTGAGCAGATCACTCATAAGCTCTGTTGTGATTGCGGGTTGGGTTTCGCCAAGGTCGTAATCTTTGAGAAACAGTTCAAACAACACTACAGGGTCTGCTCCTCGGCCTCGCAGTGGGGGCACGCTTAGCGTTACGCCGTTTAGGCGATAATACAGATCTTCTCGAAATTGGCCCTTATCAACCAGCATTCTTAAATCTGATTTTGTGGTTGCCAATATTTTGATATCGAGATCTATTGCCTGTGTTCCGTTAATGCGCAGTAGCGATCTTTCCTGCAACACCCGTAGCAATCGAATTTGAATGTTGATCGGCATACTTTCTACTTCGTCGAGTAGCAAGGTGCCGCCGTTGGCTCTTTCGAAATGCCCCTTTTGTACAATGGGTTCATCGTTATCGGTTGGTATTTCAATGCCAAAGAATTCTTCCATGCTGCGATCAACATGAATATTGCCGCAGTTAACCGCAACGAACGGCTTGCCTTGTCGTGTTGAGTTTTGCACCAAGGCGCGTGCTACAACTTCTTTGCCGCTGCCGGTTTCACCTTGAATTAAAACATCGACTGGTGCCGAGCCAATCTTTGCAATGGATTGTCTTAGTTGAACCATTTTAGGCGAGGTGCCTTGCACGGTATTGAGTAAGTCGTCGCGCATTTCGATTTGTCGGGCTAATTTGCGGCGTTCGATTTCTACCGAGCGTAAGGTTTGCGCGCGTTGTACATCGTGCATAAATTCTTCAATTTGCAATGGTTTTGCAAAAAAGCCGTAAGCGCCTTGTTTGAGTGCGCGTACTGCCATGGGAATATCGCCATGACCGGTTATTATGATCACCGGGAGCTTGTCATCAATTTCTAAAAGCCGTTCGAGTAAGTCTTCACCGGATGCACGTGGCATACGCAAGTCGAGCAAAATAACACCGTCGAAGTCGGCGCTTATGGTTCTAAGTGCGGCAAAAGGATCGTTATAAGCAACAACGTTATAACCTTCCACTTCAAGCATTTGCACTAACGATGCTGAAAAGTCTTTATCGTCATCGATGATTAAAATTTTGGATGGTGGCAGTGTCATTGTTGTGTCCAGACTACTGAGATTTAATAACGACGGGTAAGGTTATTTTCATAACAGCGCCGTCGGATGAGCTCGATTCCAGAATCAGTTCACCGTTCATGCTTTCAATAAAAGAGCGGGAAATAGACAATCCTAACCCCATGCCTGCACTGTTGTCATTGTTATTTTCACGTGAAGATACAAAGGCATCGAACGAATGCTGAGCTATTTCATCGCTAAAACCCGGCCCATTATCAGATACGCGAATTGCCAACGTAGTGCCTTCCACCTGAACGTCGATGCTAATCACAGGCACGGATTGCTCGCGACATGCATACCAAGCGTTTGTGAGTAAGTTGGCCAACACTTGCAATAACCTGACGCGTCCAGCGAGTGCAAACGCCGCAGTTGGAGGTTGTTGGTAGTAACAAGAAGCTTGTGCCTCAGGAAATCGATCCGATAACTCACTAATGGCTTCGTCGATAACATGACCAATATCGACCGATTGCACAGGGGATGATTCACTGCTGGCAAAGCTACGTAAGTTAACAACGATGCGAGCTATACGATCGCTAAGGCTTGAAATTTTTTCAAGATTCTGCGCAACGACCTCAGGGTTATTTTTTTCCAGTAAACGGTTGGCCGTAATAGCGTAGTTTTTAACGGCAGCCAAGGGCTGGTTAATTTCATGGCTAATCGAGGCGGCTATTTGTCCCAGCAAGGCTAATTTTTCAGTTTGCATAAGCTGCTGCTGAGCTGCGTTTAGTTCACTGGTTCGCTGAGTCACTTCAAGTTCCAGCCGTTGTGCTTCACTCGCTTGTTGTTCAGATAATGCGATTAAAAATTTACGGCGTTCGAACAGCCAGGCCATCAGTAAGGCTGCAATGGCAAACAGCAGCGTGACTAAAACCGAACGCTGCCACCAGCTACCAAATAAAGCGGGTGGTTTGCTGGATACACGTAAAGTTGCCAGAATTTGATTGTCGAACCGTTCTACGGTTATCGGGTTATTCGAAGTTGCTACGCTGTTATCGAGCATTAGATCGCCCTGGTTAGACCAAAGCGCAACCCGGTTACCAGATACCTGCCAGCTATCGGCGATCAAACCCAGATCAAAGGTAGTAATAACAACGGCATTAGGTGAACCACCCGGTTCAAAGTGAGGCGAGAAAAAAACATACACAGGTGTGTTGTCGTTATCTAAATAAAAAGCGCGGCCCAAGCTGCCTTGGAATGCTGTGGCAACGGCACGCTGCCAAACGCCGGAATCGATAAGCGAAGCTGGCGGATCGAACGTCGGAAAGCCGATGTTGTTATCGCGTTTTAAAACAGAAACACTGCGCACACCGGCTAAAGCTTGCAGGTATCGAATACGGTCTAAAATTTGTTCGTCGGGTTCTTCGATCTGGATGATCGTTTCAATGATGGTACTGCGCGCCAGCAACACGGAAGCCAATCGATGTTTCTCCATGGCGTTGGTGAGTGCCAGACTGCGCAAGCTGGCTTCGGCTGAAAGTAGCTGTCGTGTTTTAGCGTATTCGTCGTCAAGATCCGGTTTGGCAATGAGCAGCCAAACCAACAGAAGGCTTAATGGAAAAAGTATAAGTAGCTTCATCGCAGTTGGTTGTTAAGCGTCCCATGCCACGGGGCATTGCAGTGGTCCGCGGAATGCCCATCCACCCATGATCGTTTCACCGTTAAGTCGAAGGTTGTTCAAACGGGCAAAAATAGCGGGCATGGCCACTTCTGCGATCAGGCAGCGTGAGGCCCATGCGCCAGCGCAATAATGCGGACCGGCTCCAAACGCGATGGACGCTTTGCAGTCTTGGGTCACATCAAAATGATCGGGATTTGAAAACACCGCTGCATCTCTATTGGCTGAACCAAACATAAAGAAAACCGTGTCTTTCTCTTCCAGAACAATATCGTGTAAACGATAAGGCTTGGCCATGGTTCGAGGTGACATGCCAATCGGAGACATCCAACGTAAATATTCGTCGAGCGCCTGACGCCAGCTTATTTGGCCTTCTTTAATTTTCTGCAACTGAGCGGGGTGCGTTAACAATGCCCACACCATGCCCGCGATAACATCGCGAGGTTCGTTTTGCCCGCCTGAAATTGCTAATTTAACGTTAGCTATGATTTGTTCTTCCGGCATACCGGCTTGCATTTGAACCGACAAAACCGAATGATCAGGGTTAGCCTTTAAAGCCGGCATCATT
>CALDTX010000032.1 GCA_937923565.1 uncultured Granulosicoccaceae bacterium
CACGGCTCCGGTCATGAACCCGCACAACACGGCTAGTTCTGCTGGAAGCCCATAGCGAAAAGTAAACTGACCCATAACCACCGATGACAGCACCATGATTGCACCAACCGATAAGTCGATGCCAGCGGTAATAACCACTAAAGATTGCGCGGCACCAACGATGCCGACGATTGCCACTTGCTGCAGAATTAGTGTTAGTGCAAATGGTGAGAAAAATTTTTGTCCGAGTATTAAACCAAATACGGCGGTTGATACGATAAGCACTATAAGCGGCACCAAGGATGGAGTGCTGTGCAACGCTCCCTGTATCCATTGCAAAAATCCATTCTTATCAGAATCGAATGATGCAACTTCGCTGTCGCTTTGATCTAAGGCTTTTTCAAATTCTTGACTGGCCAAGCTTGAATCCTCTTTTGGTCATCGATGGAAAATTTCGCACAATGAAAAACGGCGTCGTAAGTAGACGCCGTTTCCCTTCGCGTTAGCTGTATAACTGTAATTAGCTAACCAAGACTAAAATGTTAGCCCCAGCACTTATCAGTGCCTTCAGTGGTGTCGATTGAATCAACGCCGTCAGCAGGTCGGTCAGTAACCAGGTTAACGCCAGTGTCAAAGAAGTCTAAGCCAGGCGTGTTTTCAGGCTTGCTGCCATCTTTTGCCCATGCCGCAATGGCTTCGATACCCAATGAGGCCATTAGCAAAGGGTACTGTTGAGATGTTGCACCGATAACACCATCTTTTACATCAGCGATACCCGGGCAACCACCATCTACAGAGACAATCAATACATCGCTTTCACGGCCTACCGCTTTTAATGCTGCGTAAGCACCAGCAGCTGATGGCTCGTTGATCGTGTAAACAACATTGATCATTGGATCTTTGGCCAGTAGATTTTCCATGGCTTTACGACCACCTTCTTCATTGCCTGCTGTTACTTCGTTGCCAACGATGCGGCTATCAGTTTCATCGCCCCATTTGTTTGGATCGCCAAGATCAATGCCGAAACCTTGCAGAAAACCCTGATCGCGAAGTACGCCGACTGATGGCTGACTAACCGCTAAATCAAGCATGGCTATTTTTGCGTTAGCTGCATCATCGCCTAAGGCTGCTGCAGCCCAAGCACCAATGAGTTCACCGGCTTTGAAGTTATCGGTGGCAAAAGTAGCATCCGCTGAATCGATAGGCTCGAGTGGTGTATCGAGTGCGATAACCAAAATGCCTGCGTCGCGGGCTTGTTGAACGGCTGGCACTATGCCTTTGGTGTCAGAGGCGGTTAATAGAATACCTTTAGCGCCATCGGCAATACAGGTTTCAATAGCCGCAACCTGGCTTTCAGAGTCGCCATCGATTTTGCCTGCATAAGATTTTAGGGTAACGCCCATCTCTTCTGCTTTGGCCGTTGCACCTTCCTTCATTTTAACGAAGAAGGGGTTGGTATCGGTTTTAGTGATCAGGCAAGCAGACGTTTCTGCCATTGCAGGGGAAATGCTTGAGACGCCCAGTGCTAGAGCACCTAACGTTGGTAGTAAAAATTTTTGATTCATTGTTATGTTTTCTCCTCGTGATTGTAGTGCAGCCGCGCTGAGATGCGGCAGTGTCAAGTATCAGTTGTGACGGTGAGATGAATAGCCCCGCGCGATTGCCAACTGATTCTTCGAATGTAGGTTCACATATTTTTTATCAGTCTGTCAATAAATAATTCCAATTGATTTATTAATTAAATATTGGCATGCTTCTCCCTAGCGTTTTTTCAGGTGAACCCAGTGCCTCTAAAAGAGACCCAAAGCAGAACAAGCACCAACGGATTGGAAGTCGGGGCCGATCAAAGCGGTGTGCGTGCCTACAATGAGCGCTTGGTGATGTCGATTATTCGCAAGCATGACGCGCTGCCTAAAGCTGAAATCGCCAAGCGGACGGGGCTGTCTGCGCAAACTGCATCGGTCATTGTCCGGTCGCTAGAAAAGGATGGCTTATTGATCAAAGGTGAACCGAGTCGAGGCAAGGTCGGTCAGCCTTCGGTGCCTATGTCATTAGCGCCTAATGGTGTTTTCTCGTACGGACTCAAAATAGGGAGATGGAGCGCTGAACTGGTGTTGCTTAATTTTCTAGGAGAACCCTGCGGTAACGTGTTTCAAACCTACGCTTACCCAACACCGGAGGCGATTCTTAAATTCACCTTAGACGGCATAAACGAAATAGGCGCATCGCTGGCAAATTACGATCGTAACCGCATTGCAGGGGTCGGTGTTGCGATGCCATTTGAGCTTTGGAATTGGGCTGAAAAGCTCTCTGCTCCTGAGCAGCAAATGCAAGCCTGGGCTGAATTTGATTTGCAAAAAGAGCTTAAAAACATCTGTGGGTTACCTGTTTATTTACAAAACGATGCTACTGCAGCGTGTGAGGCTGAATTGGTTTTCGGCCAGGGCGCCAGTAGAAATGATTTCCTTTATGTGTTTTTTGGGTCTTTCATAGGCGGCGGTATTGTGCTCAATAATACGGTTTATGCCGGTAGAACCGGCAATGCGGGTGCGATTGGCTCCATGCCAATGGTTAACCAACGAGGCGATGCAACGCAGTTAATCGACCAAACGTCATTGTTTGTGCTGGAAGATCGTTTGAATGAAAAAGGGTATTCCCTATCGCAAATGTGGACTGCTGAAGCGTGCTGGGCAGAGTTTGGTGAGACATTAACGTTGTGGATTGATGCCGCAGCTGAACAGTTGGCAAAGGCGGTGGTTTCGGCGCATTCGGTTATCGATTTCGAAGTCACTATCGTCGATGGTCTGTTTCCGGAAGACATACGAAAGCGCATGGTGACTGCTACCAATAAGGCCATTGCCTTACTGGACACCAGCGGCATACAAACGCCAACAGTACTGGAAGGGCAAGTAGGTCGTTCAGCTCGCTCCATCGGAGCGGCTTGCCTGCCGCTTTATGAGCGTTTTTTGCTGGATCAAAATGTGCTTTTTAAGAATTTGCCCTGATCAAATAGAGCTTTGCAAACCACCGCTTTTTGCGCGCGTGTTCACGCTCTGATCTCTAGCACCTCAAAATTTACCGGCTGAAACACTCTTGCCACACTTGCTGCAACTAACTGGCACGAATATGTCATCGGTTTTTGATGTAACCCCATGTCGTCTAAAAGAATCGCAGAAGGGCCGATAAGTTGCATCTTGATGGTAAGTTTTAAGCTAAATGCCTACCTTTTCGAGAAAGCTACGCGGGGCCACAGCAGGTTTTGCGTGGAATGAGTCCTTGAAATGAGTTCACCTAATATCATTGAAGCGGAAAATCGTTTCAAAGTGAGTAAATCTTTGTTTGAAAAGTCGCTAGAAAGTCAGACGTTAGCCGTGGTGCTTGCCGGTGGTCGGGGAAGTCGCCTTGGCGGTTTGACCGATAAGCGAGCGAAGCCTGCTGTGCCGTTTGGCGGCAAGTACCGGCTTATAGATTTTGCATTATCCAATTGCTTAAATTCAGGTATTGGTCGCGTAAACATATTGACCCAATACATGTCGCATTCATTGAACCAACATGTGCAGCAGGGCTGGGGTATGACCTGTCCTGACGGTGCGCCGATGATGCAGTTATTACCGGCCCAGCAACGCACCAAAGAACACAACTGGTATTCCGGAACCGCTGATGCGATTTATCAAAATTTGGATATTATTAGATCGTACAAGCCGAAACTTGTGCTGGTGTTGGCAGGTGACCACATTTATAAAATGGATTACCGCCCTTTGCTTGAAGAGCATGTAAATAACAACGCAGATATGACGATCTGCGCCGTGCAAGCCAGCTGCGAGGAGGCCAAACAATTTGGCGTTCTAGGCGTGGATGAACAGGGTGCAGTGTTGCGTTTTGAAGAAAAACCAGAAGTGCCTGAATCGATTCCCGGTAGCGACGACAAATCGTTAGTGTCGATGGGTGTTTATGTTTTTAACAGCGAGTTCTTGTACGAACAATTGGTTGAAAGCCATGAGGGCGCCGGTTCGGGTGATGATTTTGGTAAAGACGTTATTCCGGCGCTTATCGGTAAACGTACTATTATGTCGTACAATTTCCTTGACGAAAAAACAGAGGAATCAGCCTACTGGCGCGACGTTGGTACCTTGGATGGATTCTGGCAAGCCAACCTGGAACTGATCGGTGTTGTACCGCCGTTAAATTTATACGATTCAAACTGGCCTATTCGTACCTTTGCAACGCAATCACCACCCGCCAAATTTGTTTTCGATTCAGAGGATCGTTGTGGGGCGGCAGTTAACTCCTTAATTTGCGATGGCTGTATTGTGTCCGGTGCAAGAATCAGAAACTCCGTTGTTTGCAACAATGTTTTAACACAAGAGCGTACAGAAATTGATGAATGTGTTTTACTGCCAGACAGTGAAATTGGTGAAAACTGCTGGCTAAAACGGGTTGTCGTTGATCGCTATACTAAAATTCCGGCAGGCACTGTGATTGGTCAAAACAGAGAATTTGATGCACATCGTTTTCATGTGTCTGAGAACGGTATAACGCTCGTGACTCAAAAAATGCTGGATAACTTACAGCGCGAAGATCAACAAGCAGCCTAAGAAACAAGAGACAAAGATGTAATGCATGATGCTGGTACAACGATGGGATGCCTGCTGGTTGTTGTTGGTTCCAGTGGTGCGGGTAAAGACAGCTTAATCCGAGGCGCTCAGCAGTACTTCCAGAATCACCCCCATATTCGCTTTGCAAAACGTGTTATCACGCGGCCGTGTAATCCTGAGCAGGAAGAGCATGACAGTGTCAGCAACCATGAGTTTCAACAGCAGCTGAACAACGGCGAATTTGCTGTGCATTGGCACGCTAACGATTTGTTCTATGGTCTCAAAACCGACACCTTGCAATGGGTAAAAGAGGGTTTGTGCGTTATTGCCAATGGCAGTCGAGCAGCATTGCCCACCATACTAACGGCTTATCCGTGTGTTTATACCATTCATATTACCGTGCAGCCTGCCATCTTAGCCGAGCGCCTCAAACGTAGAGGTAGAGAAACCGATGAACAAATCCGTGCAAGGCTAAAGCGCAACGATAGTTTGGAACACTTGCCAGGCAAAGTTATCGAAATAGACAACAGTGAAGCCAGGCATGAATCGATCGACACTTTCATTTCTATTGTTGAACAAAAGGCCAAACCAACGACTCTTTAAGACAAGTATTTCCATGGCAAGCTGTAGCATAATGTGCTGTCGAATACAGGCGCTACAAAGAGCACAAGGTAATGAAAGTTGGCTTTATTGGTTTAGGTAATGTCGGTGGTAAGTTGGCGGGTAGTTTGTTACGCAACAATATTGACCTTCAAGTGCGGGATCTCGATCAATCCGTTGCTCAACCCTTTCTGGATAATGGTGCCGCCTGGGGCGAAAGTCCTAAGGCGATGGCTGAACAATGCGATGTGCTAATCACGTGTTTGCCTTCTCCAGCCGCAAGTGCCTCCGTGTTGGAAGCTGAGGACGGTTTATTAGCCGGTCTGTCTGAAGGTAAAATCTGGGCGGAAATGAGCACAACTGATCAAGCCGAAGTTCTGCGATTGGGTGCCAAGGTTTTTGCTACCGGTGCGCGAGCAGTTGATTGTCCGGTTTCAGGTGGTTGTCATCGAGCAGCTACTGGCAATATCGCCATTTTTGCAGGTTGTGATCGCGATGTGTTTGAACGAATGA
>CALDTX010000033.1 GCA_937923565.1 uncultured Granulosicoccaceae bacterium
CATATTCCCAAGCAGCGGGTTAGTGTTTCGATGACCGTTCACAAGCCTCTGGATTGGCAGCAGTTCGTTGATGAAAATAAGCCAGTCACTTTACAAGCGCGCACCCTTACCGCAGGCATGCGCGAATTTTATGCACAGCGAGTTACTGAGTTTCGCAATAACACCGATCGTTAGAGCAAAATGCGGTTTTTAACGGATTAGCGCTCAGTAGCAACTTAGTGCTGGCTCGCGTAATATTTAAATGTATCGGAATCGGAAAAAGGGTGGGATGAGTTACACAGAGGAACAGCTGTTCGAACAGCTTCAAGATACGATGGTTAGGTTATTTGAAATTGATGCTGAATCTGTTGTGCCTTCTGCCAGGTTGTATGAAGATCTGGACATCGACAGCATAGATGCCGTTAACATGATCATTGAAATGAAACGCGTTACCGATAAAAAAATTCCGGCCGAGCGTTTCAGAGAAGCGCGCACCGTGGGTGATGTGCTAAGCACTGTTTTCGCGATAGTGAACGAGTAAACGCAGATCTCTACATGCTAAAAGCCAGTGCATCTATTGAGGTACCATTCAACGATGTAGACTCCTATGCCATCGTCTGGCATGGAAACTACCCGAAGTATTTTGAGCTTGCGCGCAGTGCATTGCTTAATGCTATTGGCTACAGCTACAAAGAAATGGATGAATCCGGTTTCGTTTTTCCGGTGGTGGATATGCAAATTCGCTATGTCAAACCTATTCAGCTTAGGCAGCAGATTATTGTTCATGCCACGTTGAAAGAATGGCAACATTGGATAAAAGTCCAATACAACATAGTTGATGCCAAAACCGAAGAACGGCTTACTAAAGGCTATACGCGGCAGGTGGCAATGAAAGCTGGTGGAACAACCTTACTCGACGAAAGCCCGGCGATATTGATCGACAAAGTAGCAAGCGCATTGCATACGCAAGCTGCATTGGCAACCGATTCATCAGTCAAGCCATCGGCCTCTAAAGCCCCAACATGATGGCCGAGGTGTTCACAAGCTTGCGTCGCGTTTACCGTTCATGTTGTGTTTGCGGTTTTAGCGTAACGTGCCTGCTTGTGTTCATCGTAGCGGCGATTACGGTTACGCCGGTCATGGCCCAAAGCCTGCTGCCCGAATCTTCCTCCATTAGCTTGGGCGATAACGGCGCTAACCCGCCTTGCCGCTATGTCGGTAAGTTTGAGCAATCACGCGCATTGCCTGGCAGTAACAACAAACTGACCGCGACGGGTGAGTTCTTATATTCTTGTAAAAGAGGTCTTATTTGGGAAGTTCGCGAACCTGTTGTAGAAATACTTATTTACACACAGGCACAGGCTAATTTTCGGGTGCGAAAAAGTCTCAAAGTTCGACACCTGCAAGGCCCGGCTGATGCTTACATCGGTCAAATTATGTTGGCTTCCATGAGTGGCGACACCGAAGCACTAAGTAAAGAGTTTGAACTTATCAGCGCCGATACTTTATCGCTTGTTCCGCGTTCAGCGTTGGTAGCGAAACGTTTAAAGAAGATTACTATTGACCACCGGGATAACGAATCACTCATTAACGTGATTGCTGGCGGCACGGGTGATATAACTATTCGAATATTCGATGTGAATGCATGGGATCCTTCAACGAAAAACGACAAACCGAGTAATCTTGATGCGGATTTTTGTCAGTCATTTAGCCTGTTTCCGAAGCCGGTTTGCAGGGTATTGCTAAAACCTGCAGATTATATTGCGCCCGAGCTAGATTAAACCCGATGTCGCCTAGCCCTGCGATAAACACGATTTTCCGATGGTTGTTTCTAGCGGTTGTGCTCTTTATTGTGTTCAGTGCTTACAGCATGTGGACCAATGGCTTTGTGGTGCAAAGCAGCATGACCGCGATGATTCCGGAACAGCGGAATTCCGAGGCCTTAAAAATTGCCAATAGTCGAACACAGGCGATTGCAGAACAGAATATTGTTATTCTTTTGGAAGCAGATGATCCAAAAACGCTCTCTGTTGCGGCTGACACGTTGCTTGATCGTTTAACTTCGCATAAAGATGTTCTAGCCGTTAACGATTCTCAAAAAAACATTGACGAACTCATAGAGCGTATCAAGCCTTATCGTTTTGGTTTATTAAGTAACAATGATAAGCAGATATTGCTGGCTAAAGACGCAACAATATTGGAAGAAAATGCATTAGAGAATATTTACTCTATCAGTAGTGCTACTCAATTATTACCTTTGCACGCAGACCCTCTGAATCAGTTTGGGCACTATATAGAAGAGCGCTTGGCGCGTAGCGCTATGTTGGGCAGTGGCGGTGATGTTGGCGTTAATCAAAAATTGTTTACGGTTAAATTACAACAATCGCTTTCGGCACCTGGGGTGCAGTTACAGGTGAATAACACTGTGGATGAACTGGAGAATGAGCTGACAGCGCAATTTCCTTCGGTAACATTCAGCCGCTTTGGTGTTGCCTTTTTTGCTGAGCAAGCGGCTCGTAGTGCAAAAGCAGATGTTAATAGAATATCCATTGGATCTGGAATTGGTATTTCGTTGTTGCTGCTGGTGGTATTCCGATCTGTTGGTCCTTTGCTTGTGCCTATTGCGTCAATCCTGATAGGCGTTGGCTTTGCATTGTCGGTGTTTCATCAGCTATTCAATGAACTGCATGTGTTCACTATTGTCTTCGGTGCCAGCTTGATCGGTATTGTTATTGATTACTCAATACATTATTTCTACCACTACGCCCATCAACAGGATCTGGCAAGTAGTCATAAACAGGCACATACCCATGAACCGGCAAACAAAACGGATACCAAATCGCCGCTTATGCGCGCATTGTTATTAAGCTTATTAACGTCGGTTATGGGCTATGGGGCTTTGTTTTTATCTTCGGTATCGGTGTTGAAAAGCATAGCTGTTTTCTCTGTGTGCGGCATAATCGCAGCCTGGCTCAGCGTAATGGTGTTAGCACCGTTGGTGGCTAAAAATGCTGTAAAACTACGCGCAAATCTAGTGCAGCATGTTGTTGATCTACTCAGTTATCTTATTGCGCCGCTGGCTCGCCGCATCCAGCTTAAGTCGGTAGTATTACTAACGCTTGCCATGCTTATAGTAATAGCCGGCATCTATAAAGCGGAAGACGATCCTAGAACTTTCGTGCATTTGTCTGGCGATTTGCTGGAACAGTCCCGTAAAATTAACGATGTGTCGCAGCAATTTGAACCTGGTCGTTATGTGTTGGCGCAGGCAGAAAGTGATGATGCGCTGCTCGAAAAACTCGCTCAGTTCAGCAAACAGCTCGATAATGGTGCCCGACTGGAAAGCGTTGCTAATTGGATTCCAAGCAGTGTAGATCAAGCCAGCAACTATGCTTTGCAGTCCATGGTTTATGGGCCAGCGGGCGTTATCATTGACGTGCTCACTCAATTAGGGTTTGCGCCAGAATTAATTAAGCAGTTAACTACCGATTACAACAGTGCAGGTAATCAAACACTGGATCTTGAAACGTTTAATCGCTTAAGTGAGAACCTGATTGCACCGCTGAGTTTCACCGCAAATAATCAGGTTTACGCGCTAGCCTTAATCTATGCCGGGGCAGATCTGGATAGGGTTCAACAGTTGGCTAACAATACCAACGGGATTCGCTATGTGTATAGCGTTGAAGACAGCCGAGTGGAATTGCAACGGCAACGAGTGTCGGCCTTAGGTATGTTGCTACTGGCGTATTTGGCGGTAGCCACTCTTTTATGGCTTGTTTACCGTTCGTTTAAATCAGTTTCACTGGTTCTGATACCGCTTGCATCTACTATTATTACGGTGTTCCTGTTGTTAATGTCGGGTCAGGCGGTTTCGCTTTTCCACACAATGGCCTTGTTTTTGGTTCTCGGTTTGGGAATGGACTACATCATATTTTTAACAGAAATGAAAACGCAAAGTCGCGCCACGCTTCAGGCTATCGTGCTCTCGGCTGCTACCAGTTTAATCTCTTTTGGTTTTTTGGCGCTAAGTAGCGTGCCTGCTGCTCAAAGTTTTGGTATAACCGTGTTTATTGGGAATGCCGTGAATTTGATGGTCACTGTGGCGGTGGCTTATTCGGCTAACAATAATGAGGGTGCTTATTTGTTCAACGGAAAAACAGCGTGAGTTCACAAGCTCCACAGGTTGTCATTGTAGGGGCTGGGCCTTCAGGGTGCGCGTTGGCGTGTTTTCTGCGGCTCAGAAATATCCCTGTTGTATTGTTTGATGGCGGTAGCCGCCCGGAATTACTGGTGGGCGAATCGCTAATACCGGCAGCAATCCCGCTATTGCAACGTTTAGGTGTGGAAGCCGCTGTTCGACGGGTATCGCGCATTAAGCCAGGTGCCACGCTAATGCACGGAGACGGAACGCGGCTCGACTTTACTTTTCGTAAAATCGGCAAGAAGGCAACCGGCTATGCGTACAATATTCCACGGCCGGAATTCGATCATATACTGCGTGAGCGGGCTGAATCGCTGGGTGCAACCATAATCAATAGTAAAGCTAAGCTCACTGTTCGCACCCCAAACGATTCACCAAACTATGGTTCTACTCAGCTACCATCGTCCCCGGATCTGGCGCTCAGTGCAGAGTCGAGCAAACAGGCTGGCATCGACAACGCCATGCCTGCACCCTTACTCATCGATGCAACCGGCCGCAATCGTTTGTTTTCGCGCTTACTGGGCTTGGCTGCCAAGAAGGGCGGTCGCGACGACATCGCATATTTTGCGCATTTTGATAATTTTGAACACAACGAAGTACCCGACGGGCAAGTCTTAATCACCATCCAAAACCGAGGTTGGTCTTGGCGAATTCCGTTAGCCGATAAACTCTCTGTTGGTGTTGTGGTTAACCGACATGCTGCGCGTCAGTTTGGCAGTAGTGCTGAAGAACGGTTCGAAACTATCATTAAAGCTGAGCCGTTATTGGCCACAAAACGCGCCAAAGCCAACCGCATATCTCCGGTAAGAACGTTCAGTAATTATCAATTAATCAGTGAACAATCCTATGGCAACGGCTGGGCTTTAGTGGGGGATGCCTTTGGATTTGTTGATCCAATGTTATCACCGGGCGTTTTTATGGCCCTTGAGTCAGCATCTTTACTTGATCAGCATATCGCCACCTCGGCGAACCAGGTTAGTGCGCGCAACATGGCGGCTTACGCAACGTCGTTAAACGATTGGCACATCGCCTGGACTGAAGTTATAGATTACTTATACGATGGTCGTTTACTGCAGTTTTGCGAAGCGGGCAATCAGATTTCTCAGAGCAATGCCTTGGTTAGTGCACCGAAATTCTTTGCCTGGTATTACACAAGAATGATCAGTTCGTTGGTTTCCGGTGCACATACACGGTCAGTATTTAGACGCCGCGCATTAAAAGCAGGTTCAAATTACCTGCAAAAATCGATGGACGAAATTGAGCGGCACGCTGTTATTGGTTAGTGCATTGTTTAACTGAACAACACCTAGCCTGCAAGTGATTCGCAGCTGTAGCTAAACGCTTTCTTCCAAGGCTTTATGTGTATTGGAAACGGCCAAGCGTTCGTTGCGTTCTACCCAAGACTGTCCAACAATTTTCCGCATGACGCTTTCTACGTTGTGCAAATAGGCAACGTTTTTTAGTAATTCAACCTTATGTTTTAAACCGGCCGGGTAGGCGCGTAGCGATAAGGAATAACCAATTTCCTCGTAAATAATATAGTGCCAATAGCCCGAAGGGATGTACAGCACATCGCCATGTTCCAACTCCGCGGTTAAACCGTTGAGTTTTTTTAATGCAGGGTATTCGTTCGTATCGGGGTTGCTAAAGTCTATTTTATGCAGGCTACTAAACGAGTAGGGTACCCGATACATATATTGCGTTTGATCCGGTGAAAACAACAGTACACGTTTTTTTCCACCGAAATGACACAGTAAAATATTCGCTAAGTCGATGTCGAAATGCATTTGTACTTTGGCGCCTTTGCCACCAACAAACAGAACCGGTAGCTTTTTAAAAAATTTTAAACCGCAATCCGGGTAGCTGAAATCTTTGGTTAATGCGGGTGCGCCACTCAAAATGTTGTAAAAGAACATGCGTAAATCATTCTCGCCGTTCTCAAGGCGGGTTAAATAGTCAGTGATCGACAAATGCAACGCAGCGGCGTCTTGTTTGTCGTTTCCGGTTGCAGGCTTACTGCTGTAAACCGGTACAACGGTTTCACCGACGGTTTTTTTAAAATAATCGGTGTTCCACTTTTCCCGTGCTGGCCATTGTTCGGTAATTTTTGTGAGAACCACCGGGGTGTTGGTGTTCACAAACTGCGTAACGAATTCCTGGCTGCTTAGTTCGCCAGCGCGTTGTATGGGTGTGGATTTAATCATGTAACTAATACTCGGCAGTCTTCAAGCGTTATACACGTTTAAAAATTAAAGAGGTATTGATACCGCCAAAAGCGAAATTGTTGCTCATGATGGTATCGGTTTCAAGGTGTCTACCGTCGGCTTGTATGAAGTCGAGGTTGGCGCACTTTGGGTCGACTTCGGTTAAGTTAACCGTAGGTGCAAACCAGTTGTCGTTCATCATCATGATGCTTGCCCAGGCTTCAAATGATCCGCACGAACCTAAGGTATGGCCAGTGTAACTTTTTAAGGAGCTTGTGGGCACCGCTTCGTGCAGCGCATCGGTGGTTGCCAAAGATTCAGCGATATCGCCATGTTCTGTTGCTGTGCCGTGAGCACTGACGTAACCGATTTG
>CALDTX010000034.1 GCA_937923565.1 uncultured Granulosicoccaceae bacterium
AAATTCGCAAAAAGGCATCGTTATTGGCAAAGGTGGTGAGCGTTTAAAAGAAGTTGGAACACGCTCAAGGCAATCCATGGAAACGCTGTTTGGCGTAAAGGTATTTTTACAACTGTGGGTTCGTGTTAAAGAAGGTTGGGCTGACGATGAAAGAGCATTACGCAGCCTAGGGTATGATCATTCGTGAGTAGCAGTGTCTCTGTGCAAGCAGCCTATGTGCTGCATTACACGCTGTATGGAGATAATCATTTTATCGTTGATGCGTTCACACTGGAACACGGCCGCATTCCGTTAATGGCTAAAGGCGCTCGCGCCTCCAAAGATAAAACCCGTGCGCTCTACCAACCCTTCAGACCCATACTGCTGTCATGGGCCGGCGAACGAGAGCTGCGTACATTAACCGGTATAGAAGAAAGTGGCCCGGCTTGCGCCTTGGAAGGGCAATCGTTGGCTTGTGCTTATTATTTAAATGAATTGTTATTAAGGCTGTTGGGTAAAGACCAACCGCAACCGATGTTGTTTGCCCATTATGCCATGGCATTAGCGTTGTTAACCGAACAGCCCGATCAACTGGAGTTGGCGTTACGCCAATTTGAATTGCAGTTGCTCGAAGCCATTGGCTTGTTGCCAGACTTTGCTAACAGCGATGTGCATGGCCAGCCGATAAACCCTGATGCGCTATACCTGTATTATCCGGCCAATGCGCGTTCTGTTTTACAAGCTGAAGATCCGGATCTTTACATCGCGATCCCCAAATCCAAAAAACCGGCTGAAGCGGTATTGCATTCCGATGGTTTAACGCAAGATCACGCCGTTAAAGTATCGGGCAGTACGTTAATCGGATTAGCAGAATTTGATTTAACGAAAGCTCAAACACTGCAAGAAATAAAACCCTTAATGCGGCGTATTTTACGTTTGCATTTGGGCGATAAACCTTTGCAAAGCCACAGCATGTTTAAAGCGTTCACACCACCGCCACCGCCTGCAACGCCGCCTGCAACGCCACCTGAAACGCCACCTGAAACGGTAGCGCAATCTAACGAGTCTGACTAAACGAGCATTGCCCGTGGCTAACCCACCCATCGATTTTATTTTGGCAGCCGAAGAGCTGCTGTTGCTCAAAGAGCCTGTCGAAAAAGCCAACCGCAGTATTGAGCTGGCCAAGCAGTGGTTCGGATCCTCGTTGCAAGAACAACAACAGGCGCAAGCGCACAGTAGCGCCGGTGCAGTCAGGCATTTGCCAGAAGCCGGCAGGCCGGAACAACCAGTACTGGTTGATGCGCAAAGCTTACCTAAACGCGGTCTTGGCAGTGAGCATGGTCGTGTGGCTTTGTTGCATTCTTTAGCGCATATCGAATTCAATGCGATTAATCTGGCCCTGGATGCGGTGTATCGGTTTCGCGAAATGCCGTTGGACTATATTGGCGATTGGCTGCGCGTTGCCAGTGATGAAGGTCAGCATTTCATGTTACTGGTGGATCGTCTGGATTCGTTAGGTGTTAAATACGGCGACTTGCCAGCCCACGATGGCTTATGGGAAATGGCACGGCGAACCGATCACGATGTGTTAGTGCGTATGGCGTTAGTGCCGCGCATACTCGAAGCACGGGGTTTAGATGTTGCTCCGCCCATGATTAAAAAACTGCGGGCGCAAAAAGATCATCTGAGTGCCGACATTCTGGATCGTATTTACACCGACGAAATTACCCACGTTGATATCGGTAATCGATGGTTTCGTTATGTGTGCGAACAGCGTGGTTTAAATGGCGTGGATGTGTTCAGGGATTTATTAAAAGGCCATGCCAGTGCTTATTTACGCAGCCCTTATAATGATGCCGCGCGATTACAAGCAGGCTTTAGTGAAGCTGAAATGGTGGTTATTCGTGAAATGGAAATTGAGTACAAACAAGCTGCTCGCCATTGAATAACGCAAACTGTGCGTGATCTTTACGCCAATCGCCTAATACCAACCGTCTGTTTTGATTGGCCGCGGTTTGATGATCGGCTGGCCTGTGCGTGTGTCCGTGAATCATCACTTTGCACGCTGTTCGATCAAATGCAGCCTGTACTGCATCTGAATTTACATCCATGATGTCGGCGCGTTTTTCTGACACTGCTGCACGGCTTTTATCCCTTAAGGCATTCGCCTGCTCAATACGTTGCTCAATGCTTAATGCTAAGAACTGACTCTGCCATTGTTCGTCTCTGAGCATAGCGCGTAACGCTTGGTAGTCGGTATCGTCGGTGCACAGTGTGTCGCCATGCAATAGCAACACAGGCTCGCCAGCAAGCTCAATAAGAATTTCATCTTGTGTGTGCAGGGTTGCGCCTATTTGATTGGCGTAGCGATGGCCTAATAAAAAATCGCGATTACCGTGCATTAAGTGCAAGGCGGTGCCGGATGCGCTGAGCTGCGTGAGTGCGTCGCTAACGGGGCCCATGGCTGGGTCTTGCGCATCGTCACCTAACCAGTATTCGAAAAGATCGCCGATTATATAGAGCGCGTTAACACCCCGGGCTTTTTCTAAAAAGCCCAGGGCCAGCTCGATGTTTTCAACGCAAGCTTGTTGTAAATGCAAATCAGCGATAAATAGCTGATGATCTGCTGAGAAGTGCAATTTATTCGACGCTGATTGACTCGATAACAACGGCAGTTGTGGGTACGTCTTGGTGTGGTCCGTTAGAGCCTGTAGCAACACCTGCGATCGCATTAACCACATCCATACCGTCGGTGGTTTCACCGAATACACAATACCCAAAGCCAGCTTGCGATTCGTTTTGGAAATTCAGGAAGTCGTTGTTGGTGAGGTTAATAAAGAATTGTGAGCTGGCTGAGTGCGGGTCAGGGGTTCTGGCCATTGCAATCGTGCCAGTGTTGTTCACAAGGCCGTTAGCGGCTTCGTTTTTAATGTTCGCGTGGGTGGGTTTTTGATTCATGTCGGCGTCGAATCCGCCACCTTGAATCATGAAACCCGGTATCACGCGATGGAAAATAGTGTTGTCGTAGTGACCTTCGTCGGCGTAGCGCTTGAAGTTCGCACAGGTGTCGGGTGCTTTTTCTTCGTCGAGTGTTAGGGTGATTTCACCATGGTTAGTTTTGATCGTTGCTTTCATGTTGAGCCTTTAGCGCAAAAGCTCAAGTGTAGCAGCCCTGTGAGCAGATAGCCTTATTGCGCTTGCGTAGCCGGTGCTTTTTCGGTGCCAACCAAGGCACTTACCGGAGCGTTGACATCAGCTTCTTCTTCAGCAGGGAGCACCAAACGAGCTTTGTTGATCACGATTTGTACGCGTGGTGCGTCGCGACTGAATGGCCCGCCAGGACCAGTAGGCATGCGACCGATATCGTCGACAACATTCTGACCGTCGATAACACGGCCAAATACGGCGTAACCCCAGCCACGTGGTGTTGGGCCGGTGTGGTCCAGATTGCGGTTGTCTTCGGTGTTAATAAAAAACTGTGCAGTAGCTGAGTGAGGCGCATTGGTGCGTGCCATCGAGATGGTATAGCGCAGGTTTCTTAAGCCGTTATTGGCCTCGTTTGGAATGGCTGCTTTGGTTGGCTTTCGCGCATAGTCTTGTGAGAAGCCGCCGCCTTGTACCATGAACCCATCGATAACCCGATGGAAAATGGTGCCGTCGTAGAAGCCGTCTTCCACGTAGCTGACGAAGTTTTTGACGGTTAACGGTGCTCTTTTGTCTTCGAGTTCCAAGACAATGTCGCCGACGTTGGTCGACAGACGAACCACAGGTGAGTCTGCCTGAGCCTGAAACGACAAAAGCCAAAGTGTAAAAATTCCGATTGAACGAGCGATAACCATGAAAATTCCTGAAATTGGGTGCTGCTGGTTTGAGATTGATTTTAGCGGGTTTTGTGCCAAGGCTAGGGTGCAGTATCCATCGGGTAATCTGCTACAGTTGTAACTGTACCTTTAATAGACCCAAATCGCGTCCATGTTGCAGCTTTTCAATACACTTTCACGCAAAAAAGAACCATTTGAACCTCGGGAAGCGGGCAAAGTGGGCATGTATGTGTGCGGTATCACAGTCTACGACTTCTGTCATATCGGGCACGCGCGTATGTTCGTTGTGTTCGATGTGCTGTATCGGCATTTGTTGTCGCTGAATTTTGCTGTGAATTATGTTCGTAATATTACTGATGTAGACGACAAAATCATAGAGCGTGCGCGCGCAATGGGTGAACCGGTTGATGTGTTAACCGGCCGCTTCATAGACGCCATGTGGGAAGACGAAGAAAAGCTCAGCGTGTTACGCCCCTCGCACGAGCCGCGGGCTACCCAAGCCATCGCGCAAATGATCACGCTGATCGAAACGCTGATCGAAAAAGACTTCGCCTACGCCGCCGACAACGGCGATGTGTATTACTCGGTTTCATCGTTCCCTGATTACGGCAAGTTGTCGGGCCGTAAGCTCAGCGATATGCGGGCAGGGGAGCGTATCGAGGTCGACCCTAACAAGCGCGACCCAATGGACTTTGTATTGTGGAAAGCGCAAAAAGCCGGTGAGCCCGGTTGGGAGTCTCCTTGGGGTTTAGGCCGGCCTGGTTGGCACATTGAATGTTCGGCAATGGCCAAGAGTCACTTGGGTGATCAATTTGATATTCATGGCGGTGGTATGGATTTGCAATTCCCGCATCATGAAAACGAAAAAGCACAAAGTGAAGCGGCCAACGGTACTACCTTTGCTCGCTACTGGATGCATAACGGTTTCGTGCAAATAGACGATGAAAAAATGTCTAAATCGTTGGGCAATTTTTTCACGGTTCGCGATGTGTTAAAGGCTTTTTCCGGTGAAGAAGTTCGCATGTTTATGGTAACAAGCCATTACCGTAGCCCGTTAAATTACTCGGATGAATCTTTGCACACAGCCCGTTCAGCGTTACGTCGTTTATACACCGCTTTACGGGACCATCCGGTTGACGACACGCAAAGCTTGGTGGCTGCATCGGTTGCCGCTTTTGATGCGGCGATGAACGATGACTTAAACACGCCCGAAGCCTTGGCTGTGTTATTTGATTTGGCTAATCAGCTCAACAAAGCAAGTTCAAGCAATACAGAGGACGGCCCAAGCGCTGCCATGTATGCGCACACGCTGCGTGCTTTGGGTGGGCGGCTGGGCATCTTGCAACAAGACGCTGTTACAGTATTACAAGGTAACGCGCAAAGCGACGATGGCATCAACGTTGAGCAAATAGAGGCCTTAATTGCTGAACGTATCAGCGCGCGAGCCAATAAGGATTTTGCCAAAAGTGATGAAATTCGAGACCAACTCGCCGAACAAGGCATTACGTTGGAGGATGCCGGTGGAAAAACCACATGGCGTCGAAGCTAAGTGTTATCGTCTTATGACTTTGTTGTTTAGAACACGCACGTGAAAAATATCCCACAACTCCCGAAAAAGTCTGACGACGCAAAGCCTGCGGTGGCGGCTGATGATGTCACGAAGAAACGTGCGGGAAAGAGCGGCAGTGGCAAGTCGAAGCGGACAAAAAAATCCAGCTTGTCGCAGCAACGCAGAAATGCCCGTGAGCGTGCCTTGCAGGCTTTGTATCAATGGGAGCTATCTGCTGCGCAGTCATCTGATGTGCGAAAAGAGTTTCTGGATAAACAAGAAATGGATCGCGTTGATGTGGCGTTATTTGAACAGCTGTTCAACGGTGTGTCGCAAGACCCTGAAAGCGTAGACACCGCATTAAGCATTGGCCTAGACCGACCCATCGAAGACCTAGACCCGATTGAACGCAACGTGTTACGCCTGTGTGTTTACGAAATGCAAAACTGTTTGGAAACACCCGTGAGAGTTATCATCAACGAAGGCATCGAGATCACCAAACGTTTTGGTGCCGATAAAGGCCATAAATACGTGAACGGTGTGCTCGACAAGCTGGCGTTGCAGTTACGTGCATTGGAAATGCAACGTAAGTGATGAAAGTGCCTGTCAGTGCCTTGTTGCAATCGCCGGTTAATTTTCTGGCCTTAGGTGCAGGGTCGGGTTTAGCGCCGGTAGCGCCGGGTACATTTGGTACTGTTGCGGCCATTCCTTTACTGTTTCTAATGCCCAACGATCCGATTAAATTCGCGGTTGTTATTGTTGCGCTTTTTATTTTGGGTGTGTGGCTTTGCGATCAGTGTGCGAAGTCGTTGGGTGTTCATGATCACCCGGCTATCGTTTGGGATGAATGGGTGGGTTTTTTCATCACCATGATTGCTGTTGAGCGTTCCTTCCTGTTTGTGTTACTCGGCTTTGCACTGTTTCGGTTTTTTGATGTGCTCAAACCATGGCCGATTCGTTTGGCCGATAAAAACATGCATGGCGGGTTGGGCATCATGGTGGACGACGTGCTGGCGGGTGTGTTTGCTGGCGTATCGCTGCAGGTGATAATTTGGCTGATATCAATTTGGGCTTAAATTGAATTGGTGTCAATGAGTTTGGCGTCAGAAGCACCTTAAGCGTGGCAGCGCTGTTCTCAGTGTGTGAGTGCTTAGGGTAAGTGCACACCAAAGTGTCGAAGCTGTTTAGTCAGAGCAATTAACGGCAAGCCCTCCAAACCGGTTGGGTCGTCGCTTTTAACCCATTCAAATAAACTGATGCCTAAGCTCTCCACCTTGAAACTGCCGGCGCAGTCGTAAGGCAAATCGGCGAGTAAGTAACGTTCGATTTCCTGCTCG
>CALDTX010000035.1 GCA_937923565.1 uncultured Granulosicoccaceae bacterium
TAGCACAGGGCCGGTTTTTGCCGCCGTGCTTGGCTGGTTAGTGTTAAAAGAACGTGTACGTCCAGTCACCTGGTTTGCTATGTGTTTAGCGTTTGCAGGCGTGGCTGTGATGGTTTCAAACGGTGTGGCTGTTCAAGACAAAATTGGTCTTATGTATGCGTTTGTTGCGGTTTTGTCGTTTGCGGCCATGGTGGTGAGCCTTCGCTTTGCCGGTGCAAGTCGCGACATGATGCCAGCAACAGCGTTAGCCGGTATAATTGCTGCCGTTTTTTGTATTCCTTTAATGCCCGGTTTCGCAATTAGTTGGCACGACTTTATGGTGGCCGCCTTGCTTGGGTCGGTTCAAATAGGTATTGGCTTTAGTTTAATTACCTTAGGTTCCCGTAGCGTTCCAGCTGCACAAATTCCGCTATTGGGGTTGGCTGAAACAGCACTATCGCCCATCTGGGTTTGGTTGATGATTAATGAAGTGCCGACAACTTACACTTTATTGGGTGGTGCTTTGGTGTTAATTGCTGTGTTGTTCCAAGGTGTATCCGGTATGGGTACTCAAAAGCAATTTAACTAAAGCGCAGATTTTAGTTAGTTAAACTTTTTCGTTCTTTTTGCTGGCTCCAAACCGAGACAATGCCAATCCCAACATGATTATGCTTAACGCCAGATAACCTTTCAAAGGCAGCGATTCATGCAGTAGCGCACCAGCTAATAGCACCCCAAACACGGGCACCAGAAAGTTAACCTGACTTAAAAATGAGGCACCTTGTCGTTCAATGATTATTAGTATCATGAAGGTGGCAAGTGCAGTTGGACCTATCGCTAAAGCCAGTAATGGCAATGCTGCAGACAAAGGCGGATTGATTGTCCATGGGTTATCAATAAGCAAGCTAAGCGGTGCTGTCATCAGCGTGGCTGCGAGCATCAAGGCACAAATCATTGCCTTTTTAGGTAACGTTACTAGCTTTTTGGTGATGACGGCATTGATGGCGTAGCATAAGGCGGCCGCTACAATCGCCATCTGTCGGAAGGTTTGATCGCCTAGGGCCTTTAAGCTATCAAAACCGATTAATACCAAAACGCCTAAAAGCCCTAAAAAAACACCAAGCAGTTTCCATCGGTTTAGCTTTTCGTCATCGGTAAAGCCGTGAGCAATCATGAGTGTTGCTAAAGGCATAATCGCCATAAAAATAGCCGTCAAGCCAGCGCTTACGGTGACTTGCCCCCAGGCGATTAACGAAAACGGTAGCGCATTACTGAAAAAGGCGGAGGCAAAGATATACAGCCAAATACGGTCTTTGCCTGGCAGCTTTTGTTTTGCCAACAACATTATTGGTAGGGTAATGATTGATGCTAATAACAATCGTATGGCGGTTACCGTTAAGGGTGGGAAATGCGCCAGACTCATGCTCGTAAACGAGAAGCTGGCTGCGAAAACCAACGCAAGTAGGAACAGCAGGCCATAATCAGCCAAAGCGGGTTTTTTTGATGCCACCGTAAGGTTGCTCTGTTAACATTCATTGAGAACGGCTAGTGGCAATCGTTGCTACCGCTATTCGATGTGTTAGGAGCCGTAAACTTCTGTTGCCAGTCCTCAGCATAGTAAAACAAACCTGATAAAAATGAAGCAAACAATTTGGGTGTTTGGGTACGGCTCATTGATTTGGCGGCCTGATTTCAATTATTTACAGAAACAGCGCTGTGTAGCGAGAGGTTGGGCTAGAAAGTTCTGGCAGGGCTCTCACGACCATCGCGGCACTGCCGAAGTGCCCGGCCGCGTGGTAACACTTATTCGTCAGACGCATGAAAACTGTGTAGGCATGGCTTATGAAATAGACGCATCTGTAGCAACGGCGATATTTACAGCGCTGGATCATCGTGAAAAAAACGGCTACCAACGTGTTAATCTGGTTTTAGCCTTAGACAACGGCAGAAGCGTTGATGCATTTACTTATATTGCCATGCAAGACAACATTGCGTTTTTGGGTGATGCATCCGATAGTGAGATAGCCATACAAATGTTTCATGCTGCAGGCGAAAGTGGTAACAACGCTGATTATCTGTTCGGTTTAGCGGATGCATTGCGTAAGCTTCAAGCCAATGATGAACATGTATTTGGTATTGAAAAACAGCTCAAAAATTTGATGCATAAGCAGATGCAATAACGGGATGTAAGGAAGGTTAATTTTACGATGACGCAGCAAAACACACCCGATAATGACGCAACAAATTTAGCCGATCCCAACACAGATCAATCTAGGCAAGGCTCCGCCTCACAGCAGTTGCCGCGTGAACACCATCAACACCATCACGAACATCACCATGACCATTCACATTTGGACGACACTGCGCTTCGAGTGCGCTCCTTAGAAACCTTGTTGACTCAAAAAGGGTATATCGAACCTGAAGCACTCAACGTGTTAATCGATACCTATGAGAATAAAGTAGGCCCCAGGAATGGAGCTAAAGTGATTGCAAAAGCCTGGACGAATGATCGTTATCGGCAGTGGTTGCTAAGCGATGCTACTGCCGCGATTGCATCGCTGGACTTTAGCGGTCGGCAAGGCGAACATATGGTCGTCGTTGAAAATACGGCGCAGGTTCATAACATGGTCGTTTGTACGCTGTGTTCCTGTTACCCCTGGCCGGTATTGGGCTTGCCACCTACCTGGTATAAATCGGCACCGTATCGCTCAAGAGTGGTTATTGATCCGGCCAGCGTGCTGGCTGAGTTTGGTGTAACCCTTGAGCCGCATAAAAAAATCACTGTTTGGGACTCAACAGCCGAAGTGCGCTACTTGGTGTTGCCTGAACGCCCGGCAAACAGCGAGCACTTAACGGAGGAACAGCTTGCGGCGCTGGTTACCAGAGACGCCATGATTGGCACCGGGTTGCCATTAGACAGCTCACTGGTGTCCTTATGAAAGGCGTCCACGATATGGGCGGTATGGAATGTTTCGGAGAGCTGGAGCTAAGCGATACCGATGTCCATTTCCATCACGACTGGGAAAAACGTGTTTTGGCTTTGTGTTTAGCAATGGGCGCCAGTGGCCCATGGAATTTAGATAAGTCGCGAAGCGCACGGGAATCTCTACCGCCATCGTACTATTTAAGTGCTGGCTATTTTCGTATATGGTTTGCCGCTTTGGAAAATTTGCTGCTGGAGTTTTCCTTGGTGTCGACTGATGAGCTAGCGACTGGCACGGTTATCGACGAGTCGGCCAAGCTCTCTGTTTTAAAAGCATCAGCAGTACCTGCTGCATTGTTAGCAGGCTCGCCGGTTGAGCGTACGATGCCTGACAAGCCTCTTTATCAAGTGGGAGAGCGCGTGAAGGTATCGCGAACTGTTAGTAAGCTACATACCCGTTGCCCAGACTACGTGCGAGGTTGTGTCGGCGTTGTTCACCTTGTTCATGGGGGGCATGTATACCCTGATTCCCACGCACAGATGCAGGGCGAAAATCCGCAATGGTTGTATAACATTCAATTTAATGCCGATGAGCTGTGGGGGGAGTCGCGCAGTCAAGCGGGAACGGTGCATGTTGATCTGTGGCAACCTTATTTAGAAAACATGGAAGCTCAGTAAAATGGATGATAACAACAGCAATAGTCTTAATGCGTCAGCGTCCCAGCTTGAAGCCTTGGCTGAAGTTGCTTCTATACCGCGGGATGATAATGGTCCGGTTTTTAGCCAACCGTGGCAAGCCGAAGCGTTTGCTATGACGTTAACTTTGCATGCAAAGGGATTGTTTGAGTGGAGCGAATGGGCGCAGTGTTTGGCCGAAGAAATTAAACGAGCACAATCCGGTGGCGACCCTGACTTAGGCGACACTTACTATCATCATTGGTTGGCTGCTTTGGAAGCGATCGTTGTTGCTAAGGGTGTTGCCAGTGAGTCTCAACTTAAGCAACAATATGTTGCATGGGACGAAGCGGCCAAACGAACACCTCACGGTGCGCCCATACAATTGTAGCAAACTGGCCCCGATCAATTGCTTAATGCTGTGGCTATTTATACATTAATGCACAACAGAAATATTCTCAAAAATTATGTAGAGCTAAAACGCTGCTGACGCAGCCATTAGAAAAAATACTAACGGTCATGTCGTTTTTTTATGGTGTTGTGCCATTAGCGTTAGGGGCCAGTTTGTAAAGGCAGCGCTGCAACAATATGTACGCGGTGGCTCTCCCCACCATTTAACGCCGTATGATAACCACGCGTATCAGTAAAATAAACTGAACCGTCTGCCGGTAAATGCGTAGCATGGTGGTTAACGATGAATAACGATCCGGGATTTGAAATAATAGGGATGTGCAGCCGTGGCTCTGGGTCGCGGTGCCATGAGTTGCAATTGTAAAGCCCCTTAGACAATACCCGCATTCGTCCAATGGGAGCCACCTCCGTTAAAGTTTGCCAAACGTGTTTAAAATAGGTATCGGCAAATAAAGGTACAAACTCGGTAAAGGCAAATTCGTCGACGATCTCTTCGCGTTGCACTTCTTGGTAGGAGTCGTCTATTCGGGTGGTGAATAGTCCGGATAAATCATTAGCGGTTTCTTTTTCCACACCCGGCCTGCGGGTTAAGGAGAATGCGCCAAATCCATTGTTGGTGTCGCCACCGAATTCGGTACGCTGTAAGCAGTGTGCCAACGCTTCTCGTAAGCGTTCAATATCGAAACTGATAGGTAGCTTAATGATGCCGGGCCCGGGCACGAAACCCGCCACTGATTCAGTATCGGGGAATGTACTCAGCTCTTTCGATAAGCACTCTTTCGTAGCCTGTAGCGATGCGTGGCTGCAAGTATTTGAATGTAAGTCTTGCACCGGGGTTGTCCTGTGCCGAAAATCCTGAGCAAGACTCTAGCATAGGCATTTATGTCTGTGTGCCTCTATCGGTGTAAAAGAAACCGGCTTCAGTTAGCGCATTTTTTGGCGTAATTCATATAAAGTGTTGGAAAACCTAAACTAAAAATGAGTCTTTTTATATGGCTGAATCAGAACTGGATATTAAGCTGCTTAATTTGCTGAAAAGCGTTGATACTCCCACCGTTTGTAACGCGATTGAAGTGGCTCAAAAAAAACGCGGATTTAGCAATTTCACGCATAAAACCATGCTGCGCTCAGATAATGATGCACCGGCTGTTGTGGGCTTTGCTCGCACGGCAAAAATTGCCGCACTTCACCCACCTTCGGAAAGCCCGGACGTTATAAAAGCCAGGCGTTTGGAGTATTTTCGTCAAATGGCCTCTGGCGCAAATCCGTCGATTGCGGTTATTGAAGATACCGACTATCCCAACTGTATTGGTGCTTGGTGGGGTGAGGTGCATACGGCTGTCCACAAAGGCTTAGGTTTAGAAGGTGCAATCACCAATGGCGTGATGCGGGATCTGGGCGATTTGCAGGAAGGCTTCCCAGTTTTGGCCGCATCGATAGGGCCGAGTCATGGCTTTGTACACGTACAGGAATTAGGCACCGAGGTAGATGTTCTTGGCATGAAAGTTAAGCAGGGCGACTTACTGCATGCCGACAGACACGGTGCATTGGTTATACCTCCGGACACTATCCCGGTTTTGTTCGACTCCATTAATTTACTGATCGATACTGAATCCATTATTTTAGAGCCGGCTAGAAAACCCGGTTTCACGATTGACGTGTTGGAAAAGGCGTGGGCACAGTTTGAGAAAGCACGCACCTAATGAGAGAATGGCAGGGTCGCCAATGAGCTCAGGCAAGCGATTCCTAGCGTACGCCTATTGACGTAAATAGCATGAATAAAAGTCTGGATAACAACGATCAAACTACCGTGCGATTAAGCAACAGCCCTGAAGATGTCAAGGCAAACTTTGATCTGTTCATTCAGGAGATATCGCAGCAAACGCAACTAAGTGACTGGCCGAGTGCCAGTGCCGTTGAGCAGAATGCCTTAGTTTATAGTGCTGAAACTATCAACGCAGCTTGTGAACGGGCTGAATCCAGAATGGCATTAAAAAATGAAATGGCCAGGGCATTGAGCACAGGGCCGGGGCTGTTGATGATTCAAGGCGCGATAGAAGACACCGCGGCTCTGGATGGCGCTACTGAATTGTTTGCCGATATGATAGTACAGCAGCGTATGTCGAATGCATCCGGAGCTGATCATTTTGCAAAGGCGGGTTCCAACGACAGAATTTGGAATAGCTTGGAAAAGCACTGCATGGCCCATGCGCAGAGCTTTATAAACTACTATGCCGGTAACAGCATTGCGATAGTGAGTGAAGCATGGCTGGGAACAGGCTATCAGGTTACTGCACAAGTCAATCAAGTTAATCCAGGCGGTCAAGCCCAATCCGCACATCGCGATTACCATCTGGGTTTTATGACGCCAGAGCAGCTTGGTCAGTTTCCTTTACATGTGCATCAGTTCAGTCCCATGCTCACTTTGCAAGGTGCAATCGCGCATGTAGATATGCCAATTGAATCGGGCCCAACTTTGTACTTACCCTATTCGCAATTACATGCATCGGGTTATGTCACGTTCACTAGCCCACAATATCAAGCGTATTTCCAGAATAATTACTCGCAAATTGAACTGCAAAAAGGTGATGCGGTCTTTTTCAATCCTGCGCTTATGCATGCAGCGGGCGAAAATAAGTCAACGAACATACGGCGGCTGGCTAATTTGCTGCAAATATCGTCTGCGTTGGGGCGGGCAACCGAAGCGGTAGATCGAGCCCGTATGCTGGAAACGGTTTATCCGGTACTTTCACATCTCAAGCAATCTAATGCAATAAACGACGCAGCAATTAACAACGTGCTGGCGGTAACAGCCGAAGGGTACTCATTTCCGACAAACCTTGACACCGATCCGCCTATCGATGGTTTAGCACCAAGAACCCAGTTTGCATTGGCGCAAACTGCCTTGCGTGAAAACTTTGCATCGGAGCGGTTCAATGCTGAACTGCGAGCGCAAGAGCGTCGTCGGCGATCCCAAACCGAAGATACAGAAACGTTCTAAACCACTTCCGGCAAGCGGGTGGCGGGTGGCGTATTTCTACTGCGCGTCGAGGTAACCTTGCCATCGATAATTGTCATGCCAATCCCCGGTAGGTTGCCTTGCTGAATGCTTTCCAGCATGTCTTTGCCCGGAGAATGCTGTGCTTGGTCGAGTAAGACAAAATCCGCTGACATGCCGGGCTCGATAATGCCGGTGTCGAGTTCTCGCATGCGTGCGGTATTGCCTGTTGCAAAACAAAAAGCGATTTCAGCAGGCACGTTGCCCAAACTGGATAACATCGCGATCATTCGGAGTATGCCCAATGGTTGTACACCGGATCCCGCTGGCGAGTCGGTGCCTAAAATGACACGTTCAGACTCATTAATTTCGAAGGCGGTGCGCATAGCCAGCAGGCCGGCCCGTTCGTTGCCGTTGTGCACAATTTCGATACCGCGCTTGCAGCCCTCGCATAAGCAAATAATTTGATCATCCGGCAGCGCTGTGTGGCCGCCGTTAATGTGACCGATGATATCGGCGTCGGCTTCCAACACGACGTCTTTGTCAATCAAACCGGAGCCAGGTATTGACGGGCCACCTGTGTGAATGGTGGATTGGATACCGTATTTGCGAGCCCATTTAACCATTTGAGCTGCGGTTTCAGCGGCTTTGACAGAGCCAAGACCAACCTCTCCGAGCAGCTTTACACCCGCTTCAGCGAGGTCTTTGAAATCCTGTTCTTCCATGCCTTGTTCGAGTACTGGCGCACCTGCGTGCATTTTGACGCCAGAGGGTCGAAAGTTTTCATACCAACGCTGTGAAGCGATGGCCATGGCCTTTAAGCCCACGAGATCTTTCGGACGACCCGGTAGATGCACTTCGCCTGCGGATATCATTGTGGTGACGCCGCCATGCAAGCAGGAGTCGATCCAGTGGATTTGCTGTTGTCTTGGGGTGTAGTCGCCGATTACCGGGTGCACGTGGCTGTCGATTAAGCCGGGGGATAACCAGATATCGTGCGCATCCACGGTGGTTGTCGCGTTGTCGGTATCCATCTCGGCGTAGTTGCCGATGCTGTGAATTTTACCGTCGACAGCAACGACACAATTACCATCAATGAGCGGTGCTTCAAGCTTTCCAGACAGAATTCGCCCGATGTTCTTAATGACCAATTTTTGTTGAGGCTCGTTCATCTGCTCTATACACTCAGCTTATTAATTAACACTGAGCATAGCAGGCCCGCGGCTTACCTTGCCAGCCCCTTGACTCATGTTCGAATATGAGAGATAACAGTTGCGATTACTCATTCTCTCAAATGTATTGCAGAAATTCATGGCAGGCTTAAAAATTCGAAAACTGGCGTACAACATTGAACAAATTAATCACGAGGGAGGCCCTAGCGCCGATGTCCCATTGCAAAAAGTCTGTGCGCTAGCGGTTATCCACAATCCGTTTGCGGGCCAATACGTCGAAGATATCAGCTTCTTTATGGAAGACTTAAAGCCGTTGGGGTTACAAATGGCTGAACGGCTAATAGCGATGCTTGGAGGCGCTGATAAAGTGCAAGGTTATGGCAAAGGTGCCATTGTTGGGTCGGCGGGCGAAATAGAACACGGTGCGTTGTGGCATGTGCCCGGTGGCTATGCAATGCGGGAACTGCTGAATGATGCGAAAGCCATTGTGCCGTCAACCAAGAAAGTAGGCGCACCCGGTGCGCGGCTCGATGTGCCGGTGACACACATCAATGCATCTTATGTTCGCGGCCATTTTGACGCGATGGAGGTGGGGCTCAACGATTCACCTAAAGCCGATGAAATCTTATTGGCGCTAGTGATGACTACCGGCGAACGCGTGCATAATCGCGTTGGCGGTTTACGGCCAGAAGACATCGTCGGCAGTGATGGTTTGCGCTAACGCTAACGCTCTGCAAGATGACGTGCTTGCGCATTGGTATGAACCTTCTCATCGATTGCATTTAAGGCACGGCCCAATCGATATCATTGCTCAGGCTGAAGGGGTCTTGTCTGAACGAGAAGCGGCATTTAATCAATTGTTCCACGCCTTTCAACAGGTGTTGGTTGGAATTACCGAACATTTAAGCTGGCTAAGACAACCGCAAGCGTTTTGGCCTCTTGACCCAAATCTGCCTGCAACAGTTAGCCGAATGTGCAAAGCGGTGCAACCATACCAGCAGCAATTCATCACACCCATGGCAGCGGTTGCCGGTTCGGTTGCAGATTACTTGTTGTCTCAAATGTGCCATCAACGGCATTTGCGCAAAGCCAGTGTTAACAATGGTGGTGATATCGCATTGTACCTGGGGCCAAATGAACAGTTTCGTGTTGGCGTTTGCGAACTTAAGCCTGGGCAACCGGCAATTGCAAAAATGCTGATCAGACCTGAACAAGGTATTAATGGTATTGCAACCAGTGGTTGGCAAGGGCGCAGTTTTTCATTGGGTGTTGCAGATGCTGTGACCGTTTTAGCAGCCAGCGCTTCGCAGGCAGATGCTGCTGCTACTATGATCGCAAACCACGTTAACTGTAGCGATGAATCGAACGGTTTAGTATCTCGCATAGCGGCTTTTGAGTTGGACCCGCAAAGTGATTTAGGTGAGCGCGAAGTGACACAACAGGTTGCGAAATTTACCCACCAGCAAAAACACGAAGCTTTATCGTCTGGAGCACGTTTTGCCAGAAAACTCGTAAACAACAAACTGATCGTTGCTGCATGGATTTTGGTACAGCAAGAACACGTTGCCATTAATGCAAACCAATTGGAGATTATTTCGTCATGAGTAAAGCCAAGATCCGCAAATTACTAACCTTTCTTGACGAAACCTATACCGAAATGGGGCAGCCGATATCGCCGCCCACTCGGCGTGCGGCAGCGGTTGCTATTATTGAAAACCCATTTGCGTCTGTATATCAGAAGGACTTAACGGCATTAATGGATATTGGTGAAGAGTTAGGTGGCATGCTCGGCGATAAGTGTGTTGCTATGTTAGGCATCGCGCCTGCGGATGCGCAAAGCTATGGTAAGGCTGCTATGGTTGGTGAGAACGGCGAGTTAGAACACGCTGCTGCCATATTGCATCCTAAGCTCGGTAAGCCATTGCGAGCAGCGGTTGAAAAAGGCGCTGCTCTGGTTGCTTCAAGTAAAAAAATGGGCTCTATGGGACAAGTGCTGGATATACCGTTGGGTCATAAAGAAGCCGCTTACGTGCGCTCACATTTCGATGGTATGGAAGTGCGTGTTAACGATGCACCACGGGCCAATGAAATAATGGTTGCCGTTGCGGTAACCGACTCAGGCCGTCCTTTACCCAGAGTGGGTGGGTTAACACATGAACAAGCAGAAGGTAAAGATGGATTACGATAGTTTCCGCATACGGTAGCCAAACGATAATGCCTGCCAAATTGTCTATTGAAGATGCGTTGTTGCTTTTACAGCAGGGTGCCCGACCCGTTGCAGGAGGCACCGACTTTTATCCTGCGCTTAATGAACGCATAGCGCCAGAAAACTGTATTGATATTGCATCAATCGAGGGTCTTGATAGCATTGGCTTTGAAAACGGTTATTGGCGAATCGGCGCAGCTGTTAGCTGGAGTGATCTACTCGCCTTTAACTTTCCGCCAGCCTTTACAGGTTTACAGCAAGCTGCGCGTGAAATCGGATCGATTCAAATTCAAAACAATGCAACGCTTGTGGGGAATATTTGCAATGCATCACCAGCAGCAGACGGTGTGCCCTGTTTGCTGGCGCTAAATGCCAAAGTGCAAATGTGCAGTACCGAAAAAGAGCTCACGGTAGAGTTATCTGAGTTTATCACCGGCGTTCGAGAAACCTTACTCGAGAGTACTGGCATGGTGACTCAATTGCTCATACCTGCGGTTAATTCTCAGGACTCAAGCAACGTACAATCAGTATTCGTAAAGTTAGGCTCGCGGTCTTATCTCGTTATCTCCATCGTTATGTTATCGATCGTTGTTGAGTGTGACGATCACGGAGTCATTCTTGATATACGTATTGCCGTGGGGGCTTGTTCAGCGGTAGCCCAGCGATTAACGCAATTGGAAAACGAACTCGTCGGCAAAACACTTAACCAACACAACATACAAACATTAGTTGTGGCGAAACATCTGAGTGAACTCTCGCCAATAGATGACGTTCGTGCCACCGCTTCTTATCGATTAAACGCCACGTTGGTGCTACTAAAGCGTGCTTTATTAACACTGGCTGATAACTAAACGCATGTCGAAAAAAACGGATTCAATCGCATTCACCTTAAACGGACAAAGTGTCAGTAGTTCGGCTCCCTTGTATACGCGCGTTAGTGATGTACTGCGAGCGGAGTTTGAGCAACACGATGTAAAGGTGGGGTGTAATGCCGGCGACTGCGGTGCCTGTACCGTATTGGTTGACGGACAAGCCGTTTGTGCCTGTTTAATGAGTTTGTCTTCGATAAACGGTAAACACGTCGAGTCTGTTCGTGGGCTAATGCAAAGCGACAACGTCACGCAAAGCTTGGCTGAATCATTTGTAGCACATGGTGCGGTGCAGTGTGGTATTTGTACACCGGGCATGTTGGTCGCCGCCACACCGTTGTTAAGGCAGAATGCCTCTCCTTCTGAACAACAAGTGAAAGATGCGCTCGGTGGTGTGCTGTGTCGTTGCACAGGTTATAGAAAAATTATTGATGCGGTCGTGAATGTCGGTTCAACTGAAGCCACTGCAGGCGCTAGCCGACAACACCTTGATTCTTCTGTTGAACCGCTACACCCCGTTCTGGCAGGTAATGTCGGTGATGCGATCCGTAGAATCGAT
>CALDTX010000036.1 GCA_937923565.1 uncultured Granulosicoccaceae bacterium
TATAAAGCTGGCGCCTTTGGTTATGGAACTGCGAAACCGGCCTGAAGCCTTTGAGGTGTATGTTTGCCTGACCTCTCAGCACCGGGAAATGTTGCAGCAAGCTCTCGACTGGTTTCCTATAGCCGTCGATTTTGATCTAGACCTAATGACCAGCGATCAACATCAGGTAGAACTACAGGCTCGTATACTAACCGGCGTTAAAAGTGTTATCGATAAAACCGAACCCGATATCATCGTTGTACAAGGTGACACAACAACAGCTATGGCTAGCGCAATGGCCGGCTGCTTTCACCATGTGACTGTTGCGCATGTTGAAGCCGGCTTACGTACTTTTAACCGATACGCCCCATGGCCAGAAGAAATTAACCGACAGTTGATCAGTCAACTGGCTGAATTACACTTAGCACCTACGCAGCGCAATGCCGATCAGCTCAACAAAGAACAAGTGGCCGGCACTGTCGCGGTGGTCGGCAATACCGTTATCGATGCATTAATGTTGGTGAGAAATAAAATCACCGACAGCAAGCCTATTCAACATGACATTACAAACCAACTGAACGAGTCCGGATTACACGACCTTGATAAACCCTTCGTATTAGTGACCGGTCATCGGCGCGAAAGCTTTGGTGACGGTATGCAAAACATCTGCGATGCCTTACAGCAATTGGCCGAACAACACCCAGAACTGAATTTCGTGTACGCCGTGCATTTGAACCCGCAAGTTAAAACCGTTGTCCATCAGCGCTTATCGAGTTACTCGAACATCGTTTTGCTACCTCCCTTGGAATACGGCCCGTTTATTTACCTTATGGACCGCTGCGAGTTTATTCTTAGCGACAGTGGAGGTATTCAGGAGGAGGCCCCATCATTGAACAAGCCGGTTTTGGTAATGCGAGAAACCACTGAGCGATTAGAAGCTGTGCACGCTGGCGCCGTAAAGCTGGTTGGAACTCATGTAAAAACGATAGTCGACGCAGCCAATAGCTTGTTACTGAAGCAAATGGAATATAATGACATGGTCGCAGCCAGCAATCCGTTTGGAGATGGTAAAGCCTCGCAGCATATAGCGGACCTGCTGCAAACAACGGAGTTGCCATCGCAAAGTTAAATCGTTAATGCGGTTACCGCTCTATAAGCACTTACTCTGCTATTCACAAAATACTGATTATGCCTGAATCTAAGCTTCCATCAAATCGACCTAAGCGCGGTGTGCTCGAAGGTATCAGCTGGTGGTGGAATACCAGAATTAAAAGCTTCTGGTCGGTAAAGCTTAACGCCAAGCTCAATCAACACCATGCAAACACCTTCAGCTTTGAAAAAAAAGCCGTTGAGCTAAAAGCGGAAGTACCCCATGGCGTAACAGCTATTTTGAATGTTTATAAGCGCAGCGAATACCTACCACAACAAATTCAAGCGCTACGCAATCAAAGCCACCCACCAGCCGAAATATGGTTATGGTGCAACAGTAGCGACCTTGAACTCAAAGATTTTTCAACGCTGGCCGATCGCGTCATTGTGTCCAACACAAACTGGCTTTTTTGGGGACGCTTTGCGCAAGCTAATTTGGTTCGCACACAGTATGTTTGTTTATTCGACGATGATATCTTGCCGCAGCCGCAGTGGATAGAAAACTGTTTACAAACGATTGCCGATGGCTACGACGGCATATTGGGTGGCTCAGGCGTTATTTTACCCAAAGCAGGTGGGTATTCATCGAAAGTTAAAGTGGGCTGGAATGGCCACCATATCGATCAAACTACCGAGGTCGATCTTGTGGGACATGCGTGGTTTTTTGATAAAAAACAGCTTAAATACCTTTGGCAAGAAGAGCCGTACTCCTGGGACAATGGCGAAGACATTCACTTTAGCGCAATGGCTCTAAAGCACGGCAACGTGGGCACCTATGTGCCACCTCACCCTGAATCAGAACCTTTGATGTGGAGTTGCAGACCAGACTTTGGCAAAGCCGTGGGACGCACCTCTAGCGCTACGTTTAAGAGCGAAGGGCATCACAATGTTCGAGATGCTGTGGTTGATCATCAAAGAGCCAACGGCTGGACGATAGTTGCGCAGCGTAATAGCGAAACCATAGACACGCAAGCACCAGAAGACAACAACACCGGTGAAACGTTTAAACCAGAACGCAAAGGGGTTGCTCAGCGAACCGATACAAACACTGTGAATCAACTCACTTCGGTTAGCGCTGAGTTGCCAAAACCGCCTAAAGTATTCGCAGAGGCACTGGGCAACTTCACGCAGCGCATTGCTACTTGTCAGAATTTTTCATTAGTACGCTTCGGTGATGGCGAGATGATTATTATCAATGGTCAGCCCATTGATCTGTCTAAAAAATATAATGGGGAACATAAATACACCCCCGGTAATCCTGAACACGAGACGCAACGCGATCGCCTTGCAGAATCTCTCAGTTATCGATCGCCCAATTATTTCGTGGGCATTGCCTGCCCTTGTTGCGTTGGAGATGATAACTTTTTCCAATTAAAAGCAGCCGCACAACAAGAAGAATCGCAGCTAACATGGGCCAATATTTTTGTTAATGCTAACTACCAAACGTTTCGTGATGAAACACAGTCGGCCATTGCTACACGAACCGTGAACCTGATTTGTCATGAACGAGCCAACACATCTAAACTGGCCTTTGATGTCAACAGAACGTTTCGCGTTGGCGGTAACTCTTGGGTGAATGATCACAGCAGAGTGGAAGCTGAGTTACTCAGTTACCTGGCAAACGATGCGAAAGAAAATGAAGTTTTTTTGTTTTGCGCGGGAGTGCTTTCTAATATTTTAATTTGTAGCCTCACCCAAAAATACCCAGAACATACTTACATCGATGTGGGCTCTGTATTTGATGTTGACCTGGGACTGGGCAAAACGCGCAAATACCTAAAAAAAGGCAAAACGCTTAAAAAAACCTGCGAATGGAAATAAGCTGCTCGAGATCATCAACGCAGCTTTAGTGCATCCATAAACCGCCGTTTATATCAATATTAGCGCCGGTAATATAGGCGCTGGCATCGTCGACTAAAAAAGCGACCACATGCGCAATTTCTTCAGGTTTTGCCAAACGCTTAAGCGGAATTTTATCGACCAATGATTGCAATATATCTTCTCGAATTTTTTCAACCATGGGTGTAGCCACATAGCCGGGCGATACTGTATTTACCGTTACACCTTTAGCCGCCGTTTCCTGGGCCAGTGCTTTTGTAAAACCATGAACACCAGCTTTGGCGGCGCAATAATTGGTTTGACCAAACTGCCCTCTTCCACCGTTGACACTGGAGATATTCACAATACGGCCATAACCATTGGCCACCATGGGTTCAATGAATTGCCGGGTAACATTAAATATGCTGTCCAGGTTTGAACGCATAACCTCGTCCCACTGAGTGGCTTCCATTTTCACCAAGGTACTATCTCGGGTTATACCCGCGGCATTAACCAGTATTGATGTATCACCAAATTGGCTTCGCACGCGTTCAGCCATAGCCTGGCAACTTTCAAAATTGGATACATCAGCGAACTCAACGGCAATATCGATGTTGTACAGTTGTTTAATATTGAGCTGCCAGGCTAGTGTTTGTTGCTCAAGCTCAGGCAATTCAATAGCGACAACCTGAAATCCGCGACGGGCAAAGTTGGTACAAATTTGCGTACCAATACCGCCACTGCCGCCAGTCACAAGCGCTAGTTGAGAATCCAATCGAGTACTCCTTAAATACCTATAAGAAAAAGATTTAGCTTCACTGTTTTTGTGACGTTATCGTTCAACACACATGGCAATGCCCATTCCGCCACCAATACACAGCGTTGCCAAAGCTTTACGGGCATCTCGTTTTTGCATTTCATGTAACAGCGTTGTTAACACGCGTGCACCGGATGCACCAATAGGGTGGCCCAATGCAATTGCACCGCCATTAACGTTAACAATGTCGGCACTCCAACCCATCGACTGATTTACAGCGCAAGCTTGTGCAGCAAATGCTTCATTGGCTTCAACCAGATCTAAATCTGTTGCGCTCCATCCAGCTCGTTCTAAGGCTGCCTGACTTGCGGGAACCGGCCCTGTACCCATAATTGCCGGGTCTACTCCACGGGTAGCCCATGATTTAATAACCGCCATAGGTGCTAGTGAACGGCGTTCAGCTTCTTCAACGCTCATTAACACTAAAGCAGCTGCACCATCGTTCAAACCCGAGGCATTGCCAGCGGTTACCGAACCTTCTCTGTCGAATGCAGGTCGTAGCTTACTTAGGGAGTCTGCAGTCGTGCCGTGGCGCGGGAATTCGTCTTTATCAACGACCGTGTCTGCTTTACGGCCTTTAACCACAACCGGCACAATTTCTTCTACAAAGCGATTAGCGTTCTGCGCAGCTTCGGCTTTGTTTTGCGATGCAACGGCAAAACTATCTTGGGTTTCTCTGCTAATGCTAAATTTTTCGGCAACATTTTCAGCGGTAGTGCCCATGTGATAGCCATTAAAAGCATCCCACAGACCGTCTTTTATCATGGTGTCTACAAACGACAGTTCACCCATTCGCTGGCCATTTCGTAAATGCGCACAATGCACCGATTGACTCATGGATTCGTGCCCACCAGCGACCACAATATCTGCATCAGAAGATAGTATCGCCTGATAGGCCATAGCGACGGCCCGTAAACCTGAACCGCAAACCTGGTTAATGGTGATGGCCGTTGCTGTATTGGGTATATTGGCGCTCATGGCGGCTTGCCTGGCACTGTTTTGCCCACAGCCGGCACTTAATACATGCCCCATGACTACATCATTAATTTCCGAAGGGTCCACGCCACTGCGCTCCAATGCAGCCTGTATTGCGACAGCACCGAGATCCATGGCCGATACACTTGAAAGTGCTCCGCTGAAATTGCCGATAGGAGTTCTTGCAGCCGATACGATGGCAACGTCTTTCATAGTAATGATCCTGTTAACTCAATATTTAATGGAAACAAGGTAATTTCTCAGCGGTTAACTCGCTCTGCTAGCATGATACCGCCGATGACCATAACCAAGCCTAAGCCGTGATAAAACTTAAATTGCTCACCCAATATCAACACCGCTAAAAACGAGCCAAATACCGGCACCAAATTGATAAATAATCCAGCTCGGTTTCCACCGATAAGCTCAACACCTTTTGCAAAGCAAACCTGGCTTACGATCGATGGAACAATAATAACGTAGAGTAGTAGCGCAATGTCGGCAGTACCTGGCATTGTTTGTTCGACCGTATAAAGCTCGTACAGAGAAAACGGTAACGACATCAGAAATGCGCCGATCGCAACGACCAACAAAAAAACAACCCAATCGACATCCGGACGCCATTTTAAAAAGAAAGTGTAACCCGCATAGAACACGCAAGCCAACAACATCCATGCGTCTCCACGGTTAAGACCTTGACTAAAAAAAGACAAAGGATCACCTTGCGTTGCAGTGATTGCAACACCCACAATGGAAACGATAACACCGATAATTTGTAAGGCGCGTACCCGCTGAGACAATAAAAAGAAATTGGCGAGCATAATCATCACGGGCATTGACGCCTGTTCAATACTGACATTTATCGCCGATGTGTAGTTCAAAGCCAGGTACATAAGCAGGTTGAACATCGCCATACCTACAGACCCATACAACAACAAAACAGGAGCAGCTTTTTTTACTTTTTGCCAATCTTGCTTCATCGGATTTATTGCAAAAGGCAACAGAATTAACGCAACCAGCAACCAACGTAAGCACGTTAATGTAAACGGTTGCCATTCACCCGCAGCCATTCTGCCGGCGACTGCATTTCCGCCCCAACCCAAGGTTGCGAAGATCAATAATAAATACGGGTTGCCGAAAACAAAGCGCTTTAACACATGGGCTAATTTGGAAGGACTATCGATGGTATTTCCACTGCACCGTAAATTCAGCCGCTAGGTGTTGCGGCTGTATAAAAGCAATAACCCACCGCTGGCTAAACAAGTGCCAGAAATACGTTCTACCCATTTCACTTTCGACGGCTTTATTAAGGCAGCACTTGATCCACCAATAAGTGCGTAGATACTATCGAACACTGCTCCGACAACCATAAAAGTTAAGCCTAACCAAAGTACTTGAGCCGTGGCAGACGCAGATTGATTAACAAACTGAGGAATAAATGCACCAAAGAAAAATAACGCTTTAGGATTAGCCCATATCACCAGGAAGCCCTGCCATATAAATTGCCAGGCACTCTCCTTACCGTGCAAATCAGAATTTGGCGACAGGCTACTACCGTTGGCCACAATTAATTTGTAGCCAAGCCATATCAGGTACAACGCACCGATAACCCTAATAAATTCGAAAACGATACCGAGCTGCTCTACAACCACCCCGAAACCAAAGGCGAGCAGCAATAGCATCAGTATTAAGCCAAACTGAGTACCCAAAACATTGTATAAACCGGCCTTGCTACCGTAGCGCAAACTATTAGCCAGAATAACCGTAACGGTAGGCCCAGGTACGATAACAATAGCTACCGACGCAAGCACAAACAACCACAACGTTGCCGGCTCAACTACCACTGTTAATTCGCTACGATGTTAACAAGCTTGCCTGGGACAACGATCACTTTGCGCACTGTTAAACCTTCGGCATGGCGTTTAACATTTTCATCAGCCATGGCTGCAGCTTCGCAGTCTTCTTTAGAAGCTGTAGCGGGCACGTCAACTGTTGCCCTTTTCTTACCATTGACTTGAATAACCAAAGAAAACAGTTCGCGCACAAGAGCTTGTTCATCTACTTCAGGCCAGGCCTCATTCAACAAGGCAGTTTGGTAGCCCAACTTCAACCACAGTTCGTGCGTTATATGCGGCGTGAACGGGCTTAACAATCTAACAAGTGCACTGTATGCCTCGTGCAAAGTAGCTTTACCGGCATCGCTTCTGTCGGTAAATTTAGACGCCTCATTGAAAAGCTCCATCATGGACGCAATAGCGGTATTAAAGGTAAAACGGCGATCCAAATCGTCAGTAACTTTGGCAATAGTTTGGTGTGTTTTGCGGCGTAACGCTTTTTGGTCGTCGGACAAAGTGATCGCATCGATATCGACATCACCGTAGTTGGCATCAATCGCATTGATCTCCCGCCACAACCTTTTAAGGAAACGATGCATCCCATCAACCCCACCTTCTTTCCATTCCAGTGATTGGTGCGGAGGCGAATCACTCATGGAAAAAAGCCGAACGGTGTCGGCGCCGTACTTATCGATCATTTCCAGCGGATCAACGCCGTTGTTTTTGGATTTAGACATTTTTTCAATGCGCCCAACCACAACCGGCTTGCCATCTTCTTTTAAAGTGGCTCCTGTGATCCGACCCTTTTCGTCATGTTCCAGATCCAGATTTTTATAGTTGTAATACACCGGTTTTCCGGTTTCATCTAAGCGATGAAATGATTCAGCAACCACCATGCCTTGCGTTAACAAACGCGTAAACGGCTCATCACTGACTACCAAGCCCGCATCACGCATCAGTTTGTGGAAAAACCGAGCGTACAGCAAATGTAAAACCGCATGTTCAACACCACCAATGTATTGATCTACCGGCAACCAATAATTAGCACGATCATCGAGCATGGAATCGGCATCCGGACAACAAAAACGTGCGTAATACCAACTGGACTCAAAAAAGGTATCAAAAGTATCAGTTTCACGCGTGCCTGGTTTATCTGTACCAGGTACCGTAGTGTTATAGAAGCTTGCGTCTTCCTTTATCGGCGACTGCACCCCTTTGTATTCAACATTTTCCGGCAAACGAACGGGTAGGTCTTCCTCGGGTACCACATGGGCGTTGCCTTCTTCATCGTAGATAATCGGAATTGGACAACCCCAATAGCGTTGCCGAGAAACGCCCCAGTCACGAATTCTGTAATTGACTTTGCGCTCACCGTTTGAATGCCGCTCCAGGTAGTCGGCCGTTGCCGCAAAAGCTTGGTCGAATTCCATACCGTCGAACTGCCCGGAATTAATCAGCACGGTACCAGTCTTGGCCACGTACGCTTCGGTTTCAACGCTAACTGGGTCTGTGCTTGATTGTATGACTTGCACAATTGGTAGGTTGTACTTTTGCGCAAACTCGTGATCTCGTTGATCGTGAGCGGGCACTGCCATGACCGCTCCCGTTCCGTAAGTCATCAGCACAAAGTTAGCGGCAAACACCGGCATTTTTTCACCGGTAACAGGGTTTGTGGCGAACAGGCCCAAAGGTACACCGCGCTTTTCCAGTTTCTCCAGTGCCGCTTCTGATGTACCGGTTTTTAAACAATCATTGACGAACGTTGCCACGTCACTATTCTGTTCTGCAGCTTGTTTCGCTAAGGGATGCTCCGCAGCAACAGCAACATACGTAGCGCCGGCTATGGTGTCAGGGCGTGTGCTATACACACGAATTGCCTCAGTTGAGTCCTGCACCGCTAGATCGAACTCTATACCTTCGGAACGACCAATCCAATTTCGTTGCATCGTTCGAACGGCATCCGGCCAGCTATCGAGCTTTTCAGTTTCTTCCAATAGTTCATCGGCGTACTGGGTGATCTTCAGAAACCATTGAGAAATTTCGCGACGCTCAACCAGCGCGCCTGAACGCCAACCGCGTCCTTCGGCATCGACTTGCTCGTTGGCTAAAACGGTATTTTCTACTGGGTCCCAGTTGACGATGGCCATTTTTTTATAGGCCAGCCCTTTCTCCACTAATTTGGTGAAAAACCATTGCTCCCAGCGATAATATTCGGGTTTGCAGGTTGCCAGTTCTCGAGACCAATCATACGCAAACCCAAGCTTTTGAAGCTGCTCACGCATTTCTTCAATGTTTTGGTAGGTCCAATTTGCCGGTGCCGTTTTGTTTTGGATAGCCGCATTTTCAGCTGGCAAACCAAACGCATCCCAACCGATGGGTTGCAATACATTAAAACCTTGCATGCGCTTATAACGCGATACAACATCGCCAATGGTGTAGTTACGCACGTGCCCCATATGCAAACTGCCACTGGGGTAAGGAAACATGCACAAACAATAGTATTTTGGCAGACTTGGATCTTCAGTAACCTGAAAGGCATTATTCGCCTCCCAAACTGATTGAACCTGAGTTTCGATATCTTTAAAGTCGTATTGATCCTGCATGAAATTTACGCAATTTAGATGGTATTAGTTAAGAACAGATGATACCCCAGCGAGGGCCATTCAGGCGGGTTCAGTGTGTTTTAACTAAGAGTCGTGGGCCGCACCAAACAAGTGGTGTAAAACGCGATAGCTTGCTTGCCCAAGGGTGCCACCCAGATCAAGGTTTGCGCTACGGGCAAAAGTGGTACTCAAATCGAGATCGATACCAATTGCGCCCATGCGAATTTGTGGGTCTTTGTCGATAACACGTGCAACACTTGCCAAATGATCGATTAAAAAACCGTCCCGGTTGGTATTGTGTGTTGCAGAATCCATGGGCGCACCGTCTGAAATGACCACTAAATAACGATTTGCTTCCGAGCGTTTGCGTAGACGCTGGTATGCCCAAATAAGCGCTTCACCATCAATACCTTCACGAAAATGCTTGGTATCGAGCAAACACGCTACTGCCGATCGGGAGCGACGCCATCTGGAATCGGCCGTTTTATAAACAATGTGCATAGATTCACCAATGCGCCCCGGATTCTCGGGTTGGCCGATGCTACGCCATTGCTTCATGGCTTTTCCACCGTTCCAGTCGGCTGTCGTGAACCCCAAAACTTCCGAATGAATGCCTGCCAAACCCAAGGCTCTGCAATAGGTGTCGACTAAGACCGCCACAGCTTCGAAGCGTTGGCGCTTCATTGAGCCTGAATTGTCGATTAGAAAGCTTACAACCGCATCGCTCTTGAGCTGCTGGCGGTCCTGCACGAAAATGTGTCTGTTCTCTGGGTTGCTGACGATTTGCCCGAGCCGACGTGCGTCGACCATACCTTCGTCCTGACCAAACAACCAGCCATCCCGTTGTGGTGTTGCCAGCAGCAGTTGCAGCTCGCGCGCCAATCGCGGCACGCTAACCGCTTGGGCCAACACCAGTTTATCGAGTTGCTGCCTCAGCTGTAACCGTTTGTTGGCGTCAAACAAATCGACACTTCGCACTTCTACGTCGAATTCTTTCGTGAATACACGATAGTCGCCAATGCGTTCCAATTGCTCTGCACTGGCTTCGCTGATACTGGCGTCCAGGCCAACACCGATCCCTTCTGACTCCAGTTCGCCATCAACCCCGTCATCGTTCCAACCCGGCGGTAACACAATGCTGTGCCGGTCGCTAAGTGTACGCGAGTCTTCGATGTCGTCATTGGCGTTAATGACTAACTGCTCCAGCGCTTCGCTAATTTGAATTGCCGGCTCAGCGAAGGCTCGTTGGTCATGCTTTAACGCTTTTAACCGATACAGCGATTTGCCAATAATAGGACCCAAGTTTGCGCGCGTGGCTTCGATCAGGGCTTCCGCGGTTTCATCTTCAAAGGTGCCTATCAACCTTGCCCGCAGCATGTGGATTACGCTATACAACAAAATACCTAAATCGCTGTCACAAAAACCGGAACCATGGGCTTCCTGACACCATTGCATGAATGCCTGATCCATGTTGTCTTTGATGCCTTTAAAGGCAGGATCAATCAGCGATTCACAACGAGTTTGTTCACAAACATCGAACACTAAACGGGCAAAACCCCTTGGCGGGCTCATCGAACGATGCAGTTGTCTGTCGCTGTGACGCAAGCGCATACCGAGCGCATCAATAACACCACGGCTTCTGCTGAGATCAGCCTCTGAAAAATCTAACGATAAATAAGGTGCGGCAAATGGCGCCGGATTCCCACCAACGCGAATGCGGCTGGCGCGGTATTCTGCATTAACAACACCGGATAACGCCCGCAAACTGGCAGCCCCATGACGTTCAAGTTGGCGCAGCCGGGCTTGAGAGGACATGGCGTTCATAAGCCGATGTGTCGCCTATTGCTGTTGTGTTTGATGAACAATCGACTCTGCCAACTCTTCACCCATTGCACGCTGATAATACTCAGCAATAATAGAGTGCTCGGCATCATCGCACTTATTCAGGTAGGAAAGCCTGAAAGCACGAGCAACATCGTCAAAAATAAAGAGGTTTTCTGCCCAGGTAATGACCGTTCGCGGCGACATCACTGTGGAAATATCGCCGGCGGCAAAACCGTCGCGGGTAAGTGCAGCCATCGCCACCATGGATTTAACTAGCTCATCGCCCCCTGCTCGGTGGCTCATGTCTGGTACTCTGGCGTTAACAATGGCTGCTTCTGCCTCGGGTGCCAGATAGTCTAAGCGGGCTACGATATTCCAGCGATCAACCTGAGCTTGATTAAGTTGTTGGGTGCCGTGGTACATACCGTTTAAGTTACCAAGGCCTATCGTATTAGCCGTTGCAAACAGGCGAAAGCCGGCATGAGGCGTAATTACACGATTTTGATCGAGCAACGTAAATTTGCCGTCTTTCTCTAAAATACGCTGGATAACAAACATGACATCGGGGCGACCGGCATCAAATTCATCGAAAATCAGTGCAACGGGTCTTTGTAAGGCCCACGGCAGAATGCCTTCCTGAAATTCAGTAATTTGTTTGCCGTCTTTTATAACTATGGCATCGCGTCCTACTAAGTCGAGCCTTGAGATATGCCCATCAAGATTAACCCTGACGCAAGGCCAGTTGAGTCTGGCCGCGACCTGCTCAATGTGTGTTGATTTTCCGGTGCCATGAAAACCCTGGACCAGCACTCGTCTGTTTTGAGCAAAGCCTGCCAAAATCGATAAGGACACATCCGGGTCGAAACGATAAGCATCGTCTACGTCAGGCACATATTCTGAGGTGTTCTTAAAAGCAGGCACTCGAATGTCGCTATCTATTCCGAGAGCCTCACGGGCCGTGACTTTAGTATCAGGCGCAGGAAAGTCTGTGCTTATGCTCATGAAGGGGCTTCGATGTAATTTGCTGCTGATGGGGCTTTATACCATGCCATCAGCAATAGTGGATCACCAGCTTTTACAGCGGCTTAGCACCACCTCTAAAAGCCACCGTTCAGCTAACAGGAATATCTTGATAAATTGCAGATCGAGTTTGCGGAATGGGCTGATTATCCGCACTTCGATAGGTAAAAACAATTGATCGTTTCACAGTCTCAGTTTTGTTGGACCCAGCAGCATGCAGTGTTCGTGAATGAAAAAACAACACATCGCCCTTGGCTAGCTCTACCGGTACAGCAGTTGATAGCAGCGCTTCGTTGTCTGATAAGTCTGTGCGCAGAAACAAAGCCGCATCAAACCTACCCGGTTCGATGTCGAGAAGGTGCGATCCCGGCAATACCAGTAGACATCCATTTTCTTTGGTTTCATCACCCAAGGCGACCCACGCACTAACAAGCTCTGGCCGATCAAAACGCCAATAACGTATATCCTGATGCCAGCTGGTTAGACTGCTGAATCCGGGATGCTTGGTCATTATGCAGTTGTGATGATTTTGAGACAGCAGCACCTGTTCACGCTGCATGAGTGTTTGCAACGTGGCGACAATATCGGGGTTTTTACCCAAACTGGCAAACAGTGGATCACGACCATAAGCATGCAGTAAACGGCGTGGCGTTTGCCCACCATCGGCCCAGCGCGAAGCAGGTGCACCGGGGTAATGCACATCGGCTTCGAATTCCACCGGTGCCAGCGCCGGGTTTAGCGAGGCATCGATGCGCTCGATAAGCTGCGAGGTTGTAGACTCCGACAACAGCGCCCTACGCACCAGAAATCCGTTTTTTTGAAATTGCGCGGCTTCATGTGCTGACAAGTTTTGTGTGCTTACTGTTTGCATGTTTCTAGCCCTACTTTTTACGTGGGAAAATTTTGTGAACCGTCATAACGCATCTGCCCGTAAACTAGACAGCTAAACTGAAATAATTCAAACGCATGACTAAACATATCGTTGTTGAAAACGCTCACCAAAACAACCTCAAAAACCTTGACCTGACGTTACCACATGGCGAGCTGGTCGTGATAACCGGCGTCAGTGGATCAGGTAAGTCAACGTTGGCTTTTGATACCGTGTTCGCAGAAGGGCAACGCCGCTATGTTGAAACGTTCTCGCCCTACGCCCGTCAGTTCCTCGATCGAATGGATAAACCTAAAGTCGATCGCATTGACGGTATCCCGCCAGCCATTGCCATTGATCAAACCAATCCGGTAAGAACGTCCCGCTCAACAGTTGGCACCATGACAGAGCTTAACGACTACATCAAATTACTGTTCGCACGCACAGCCGACTTGTACTGCGAAAGTTGTGCAAAGCCGGTCAACCGCGATTCGGCGCAATCTATCGCCAATGAACTGCTCAATAGCGCAACAAAAGATGATCGCATTATGGTCACCTTCAACGTCCCGATCCCGGATAACTTCTCACGCGATGAAATTGAAAGCTGGCTGGGGCGACAAGGTTACACGCGCGTTCATCGTCAGCATAAAAACACGCTTGATGTGATTCAGGATCGAATGAGTGCAACAACGCGCAACAAAGGCAGACTGGTTGAAGCTATCGAGGCCGCGCTGCGCTATGGCAACGGGCGACTCACCATTTATAAGCTCGACGAAGATCGCAAAGCAACAAAACCACAGTCTTTTTCAGTAGCTTTGCAGTGTGCCGATTGCGGAATTCAGTACAAAGAAACCACACCCAGTCATTTCTCGTTTAACTCCCCCGTTGGAGCCTGTGAGGAGTGTCGGGGCTTTGGCAGAATCATGGGCATTGATTATCAACTGGTTATTCCAAACGACAAGCTCAGTTTAAAAGAAGGCGCTATTAAAGTATTTCAGTCTGCAACCAACCTTATTTGTCAAAGAGACATGGAGCGTGAAGCCAAAAAGCAAGGCATACCGTTGGATACCGCTTGGGGACGCCTCACTAAAAAACAACAAACCTGGGTTATTGAAGGCGATGGTAATACATCGGCCAAAAAACACTGGTACGGCGTGGCTGGTTTTTTTAGTTGGCTTGAAGGCCGCTCCTACAAAATGCATGTCCGCGTTATGCTGTCGAAATACCGAAGCTATGAAGAGTGCCCGGAATGCAATGGCGCCCGGTTAAAACCAGACGCGCTTAACTGGCGCGTGGGTAAGTTAGAACAGGCACGCGCTAGCACTAATCTGGCGGAACGTTTCTTCCCACAGCACAGTCAGTTGTCTGCTCGAAAGAAGTCGACTATCCCTGGATTGAATATAGTCGACATGATGCAGCTGCCTCTTAACAAGTTAAAACAGTACGTTGAAAACGTCGTATTCGACGATAGTGATCCCGCAACGTCGTTAGTGCTCGACGAGATGCGCTCACGACTGGCTTATCTTAACGATGTTGGCTTAGGTTATCTGACGCTTGACAGACAATCACGAACCTTGTCTGGCGGCGAAGTTCAACGCATAAATTTGACAACGGCGCTTGGCACTTCGTTGGTCAATACACTATTCGTTCTCGACGAACCCAGCATCGGTTTGCATTCACGCGATATGGACCGGGTTATCCGCGTATTAAAACGCTTACGCGACGCAGGAAACACACTCATTGTGGTTGAACACGACCCGCAAGTGATGCTCGAAGCCGATCGCATTATCGACATGGGGCCAGGCCCCGGACAAAACGGCGGACAAATTGTTTTTAATGGGGCACCCAAAAAGCTCCTTAATAACAAACACTCACTGACCGGTCAGTACTTAACCGGCGTAAAAACCTTGCAGTTTAATAGCGAGGCCAAAACAAGCGGCACCAAGGCCAGCAGTGAAGCCGGTAAAAACAGCAAAGCGCAACGGTCGGCCAAAGCGGAACTCGTGTTACGCGGCGCCTGTGGACACAACCTTAAAAATGTCACGCTGAAACTCCCATTGAACAAGATGGTTTGTATCACCGGTCCGAGTGGGTCGGGCAAATCAACCTTAGTGCAAGACACCTTATTTAATGCATTAGCCAAAATTAAAGGTAAACCCAAAGAATTGGCAGAACCACACAAAGCGATCACGGGTCATGAACTGGTTGACGATGTCGTACTGGTGGACCAAAGCCCGATCGGTAAATCTGCTCGCAGTAACCCCATCAGCTATACCGGTGCGTTCGATCCCATTCGAAAGTTATTTGAGAAACTACCCGAGTCGAAAGAGCGAGGCTATAAAGCCAGCTCATTCAGCTTTAACTCGGGCATGCGCTGCCCAGCTTGTTCAGGCAATGGCTTTGAACACGTGGAAATGCAATTTTTAAGCGATGTGTATTTACGATGCGGCGAATGCCAAGGCAGACGCTACCGGGCTGAACTACTTGAAATCAAGCTGTTTAACGATGATGAAGACAAAGGCTATTCTATTGCCGATGTACTGGACATGACCGTAAGCAAAGCACTGTCGTTTTTCAGTGAGCACAAGGCCGTTATCCAAGCACTACAACCATTAAGCGATGTGGGCTTAGGGTATTTACAGCTCGGCCAGCCAGTTCCAACCTTAAGCGGTGGTGAAGCGCAACGGTTAAAGCTTGCGGCACATTTAGGAAAAGCCGCCGCAACGACTAAAAAAGATGCACTTACCGGACATACATTATTCTTATTTGACGAACCCACCACTGGTCTGCACTTCGACGATATTGCCAAGCTGTTATTGGCATTTGAACAGCTAGTGCAAAACGGCCACTCTCTGGTGATTATCGAACACAACTTGGATGTTATCAGCAACGCTGACTGGATCATCGATCTTGGCCCCGAAGGGGGTGAAGAAGGAGGAAAAATAGTGGCACAAGGCAGCCCTGCTCAATTCATCGCTAAACATCAGGGTGCAACAGCGGTAGCTTTGCGCGATTACCGCAAAGCAAACGATCTGCTATTTCATACGGCAGTGGCAGAGCCTGCGCCAGCCAGGCAAAAGCAAACGAAATCCGTTGCGAACGCCATTAACGTGATTAACGCCCGTGAACACAACCTACGCAACATCACTGTACCGATACCACGCGACAAGCTCACCGTTATCACCGGTATGAGTGGCAGTGGCAAAAGCACACTGGCATTCGACATCGTATTCAATGAAGGGCAAAGGCGTTACCTTGAATCGTTAAACGCCTACGCCAGACAATTTGTGCAGCCTGCATCACGGCCTGATGTCGATGCGATTACCGGTATTCCACCAACAGTTGCTATCGAGCAGCGCACAAGCCGCGGCGGACGAAAAAGTACCGTTGCAACAATGACTGAAATTTATCATTTCCTGCGTTTACTGTTCGTAAAGCTTGGCGTGCAACACTGCCCCGATTGTGACATCGCAATCAGCGCGCAATCCATTGAAGCCGTTACCGCTCAGGTGATGAAAAAGCATCGCGGCAAACGCATTGATATATTTGCCCCACTAATTATTGGCAGAAAAGGTTATTACACC
>CALDTX010000037.1 GCA_937923565.1 uncultured Granulosicoccaceae bacterium
TTCTCAAGCACCGCGACCAAGGTCCGGCCAACCGCCAAACCAGACCCATTGAGTGTATGTACTAATTCATTTTTCTTGCTTTCAGAATTGCGAAAACGCGCTTGCATTCGACGTGCTTGGAAGTCTGTACAATTACTACAAGAGGAAATTTCACGATATGCATCTTGCCCTGGCAACCACACTTCTAAATCATAGGTTTTAGCTGCAGAAAATCCGATGTCGCCACCGCATAAAGTGACTACCCGGTAGGGCAAGTCAAGCTTCTTTAATATGTTTTCGGCATGGCCAATCATATCCTCCAATGCCTGCCAAGACTGACTAGGTTCAACCACCTGCACCATTTCCACTTTTTCGAACTGGTGCTGACGAATCAAACCGCGTGTGTCACGACCATAAGAGCCTGCTTCGGATCGATAGCAGATGCTGTGGCACGTGTATCGAATAGGTAGCTCATTGTGCTCCAGGATGGTATCTCGCACAGTGTTGGTTACTGGTACCTCAGACGTTGGAATCAGGTAATAGTCGTTGTCGCCCACCAGCTTAAATAAATCTTCTTCAAACTTTGGTAATTGGCCAGTGCCGGTAAGCGTTGTACTGTTGACAATCGATGGCACATTAATTTCTGTGTAGCCATGCTCTAGCGTGTGCGTATCAAGCATGAACTGCACAAGCGCTCTGTGCAGTCTGGCTATTTCGCCACGCATAACAGCAAATCGCGATCCGGTCAGTTTCGACGCTGTTTCAAAATCAAGGCTTTGGGCTCTAGCGCCGATGTCTACGTGGTCTAGCGGAGTGTAGTTAAACTTTCTTGGGGTACCAAACGTTCGCACTTCAACATTATCGTTTTCGTCTTTACCTGCAGGCACAGACTCATCAACGATGTTTGGTAGTCCAAGCAACAGTTCCGACAATGCTGTCTGCACATCGGCTAAATCTGATTCAGCCTTTTTGAGTTCGTCGCCCAGATTTGCGACTTCGTCGAGCAAAGGTTGCACATCTTCGCCTTTAGCTTTGGCCTGTCCGATCGCTTTCGATCGCGTGTTTCGGGTGGCCTGTAACTCTTCGCTTTTTTGCTGAGCGACTTTGCGGCGAGCCTCCAACGAAGCAAATGCCTGTTGATCAACCACAACGTTACGCACAAGCTGGCGTTCTGCCAGAAATTGAAGTTCATTTCGGACCAGTTTCGGGTCTAGCATGGTGTCTGAATTTTGTTTTATTGAGTGAACAAGACTTCGAAGAATAGCCGAACTGGCTAGCTTAGTCATTAGGTGCGTAGATAGATAGGGGTAAAGGCTTCTTCAAACCAACGCCTTGGCGCAATACCAGCCAATTGCGGCCGCTAAAACGGAACCAAACAGGTTAAACGTCATATTGCTGAGCGCTTGGAAGGCATAACCCTCCGACGCCAAACGCAAGGTATCCAGGGAAAAAGCCGAGAACGTGGTGAAGCCGCCCAGCAAGCCGGTAATGAGAAAGAGTTGTAAAACGACATTATCGGGCGCTCTGCTTGCCAGAACAGTTGCCAAGAAGCCTGCTAAAAAGCAACCGGCGATGTTCACCAGCAAAATAGCCATTTGCGGCTTGCCCAAGGTTGCAGGGATAGTTAAGGCTACAAAATACCGCAATGAGGCCCCAAGTGCACCCCCAAGCGCTACGCTTATTGTCTGGATCAGAGTATGTTCAGGCACTTTGCTTGCATTCTTTTTTCGTGGACTCTATCGCAAAACGACCGTTAACTATGAAAATAACAATTTTCTGCATTATTTTTCTGCTTTGCTCAAGCGCAGCTTCTGCTGAAACGCTATATCGATGGTTTGAAGCCGACGGCACAATCACCTTCTCGCCGGAACCGCCTCCGAAGGGTATCAAATTCACGACCGTCGAGTCGGGCGCTTTGGGATCGAAGAATGCCAATGTCAAAATGCTGGCCAAAATGGCTGAACAGGTGAACACTGAAGACGCTGCCGGCTCAAGCCTTGCGACCTCAGCGTCAGCCTTACAACGCGATACAGGGTTGGAAAACGTAGAGCAGAACACGGTTGCCAGAGTGCAATACGCTCCCGAAACCAGCAAACCGTTTTCACGGGATCAGAACGTTGCGATATCACGAAACAACCCGAATCGGGATTCACAAGAAATCGTGACACAACGATCGAAAAGCAAACCCAGCCGTTGTACGGATTTGAGCAAACGCGTTATTTCGCTTGAACGACGCATGCGTGCAGGTTTGAGTGCAGAAGACATGGACAACACAGTTGTTGCTATGGCGCACTACCAGCGCAGTTACAACCAACACTGTTTATAAAACAAGCTTGGTTTATAACAGCCCTGGAATAACAGCCTTGAATAACAGCCTTGAATAACAGCCTTGAATAACAGCCTTGAATAACAGCCCTTGATTAGCAGCCCCGAGTAGCAGCCATTAATTAAACGAGAATGTTCAGGAGCACTTAAGGACAATTGTGATCGAATAAAACAACAGAGAAAGTTTGCAACACCGTAGAAGGCGATTCAGGACACTAACGAAGATTCAGGAAAATCATTTAAGTTTTCTGGGCTTTGCACATGCAGTTTATTCAACGGCTCATCAAAACGGTGCCCTTGACGCAGACAATACCCTACCCAGCGCTGTAAAAATCGATTTAAACGATACCCATCACCCAGATCTCTGGTACGTCTACTGACGTGTTTCTGGGCTGGCAGTAAACCCGACATAACCTCACAGGCTCGTGCATCATGATAAAGCCGAACAGACAAATCGGGCTCTCGCGTTTGTCGGTTCGCCGTTGCCGTAAATCGATAGGTTAATTTAAAGGTGGTGGTGTAACGGCTGTGTTCGACATCGCGTATTTCAAGCGGTAGCAAGCCGTCTGGTTGAGATACATACGCGCCCCCCTGCATCTGACGAAGCGAGGGTATTAGTAATCGTATGAGCATGTAATTGCTTTCATACAACTCCATAAGTGATGAAAACCTGCCGCTAGTTTTCGGCCGGTATAACAGCGTATCTTGCATAAAACCTATAGGAATAAAATTTGAAAATCACACAAAAAACCCAGCAGGCCACAGCACAGTTTCTGCTTGTGCCCTACCGTTCTCAGACACCTATTATGGGTGTCGATGCCAGTGAGCACAATGCCTGAATTTATCTAATTGGAATTGCGTCGGCAAGATTTTTGCCTTGAAATTGACCGAATCGGCAATATTATGAATTCGCTGTAAATCCATTGAAATTTACCGAAAACCGTTATTAAGCGGCTCGCAATGGTAAACTAACCGGATATCAGCACTTATTAGTAACTGTGTAAAGAGAATTAATGGCCAAAGAAGAACCAATTGAAATGGAAGGTACCGTAGTCGATACCCTTCCAAACACCATGTTCCGAGTGGAACTGGAAAATGGACATGTTGTGACAGCCCACATATCCGGCAAAATGCGCAAGCACTACATCCGTATACTTACTGGCGACAAAGTCACCGTCCAAATGACCCCCTACGACCTATCCAAAGGCCGCATCACCTATCGCTCCAGATAATAGGCGTAAGCGTTGTACCTTATTCAACAAAAAAGCCAACCTCTCGGTTGGCTTTTTTAGTGGCGAATACTAACCACCCGGTTTTGACTGCTGTTAACTAAGCTACTTTTGGCTGGCCTACTTCAAGCTGGCCTGTTTCAAACTGCTTTGATTCCTACTGCCCTAACCGAGCCGCCGGTTTTATCAAACCAGCGGCTGGCGACTTGCTTATACAGTAACTTCTTTGGTTTCTTTGCTCTCAAAGTCGAAGGCCAACTGACCCTCGTCGTCGAGTTTTACTTTCACCCGACCACCTTTACTGAGCGTTCCAAACAAAATTTCGTCGGCCAAAGCTTTCTTTATATTCTCATTGATGAGTCGAGCCATCGGACGAGCCCCCATTAGAGGATCGAACCCGTGCTCTGCTAACCAAGCTTTGGCTTCATAGTTGAAGTCGATAGACACATTCTTCTCTTCCAACTGAGCTTCAAGTTCAATGATAAATTTATCAACAACATTAAGAATGATACTTTTATCCAAAGGCTTAAATTGGATAATTGAGTCGAGTCGATTACGGAACTCAGGTGTAAACAAACGGTTCAGCGCTTCCATACCATCTGAACTGTTGTCTTGAACGGTAAAGCCCATAGTTGTACGCGAAATAGACTCTGCACCTGCGTTCGTGGTCATGATCAGAATAATGTTACGGAAATCAGCTTTGCGGCCATTGTTATCCGTTAGTGTTCCATGATCCATAACTTGTAACAGCAAGTTAAATACATCCGGGTGCGCTTTCTCTATTTCATCGAGCAACACAACCGCATGCGGGTTCTGCACAACCGCATCGGTTAACAAACCGCCTTGATCAAAACCAACATAGCCCGGAGGCGCGCCGATTAATCGGGATACGGTGTGTCGCTCCATATACTCAGACATATCGAAACGAATCAGCTCGATACCCATGATTTTTGCCAACTGCTTAGTGACCTCAGTTTTACCAACACCGGTTGGTCCGGCAAACATAAAACTACCAATAGGTTTGTCTTCGGAACCCAAACCTGAGCGTGACATTTTTATAGCCGCAGACAAAGAATCGATTGCTTCATCTTGGCCGAAAACCAACATGCGAAGATCACGCGCCAGAGTACGGAGTTTGTCGGTATCGGTAGAAGACACACTCTTTTCGGGAATTCTGGCAATTTTTGCCACAATGGCTTCAATGTCTTTAACGGTTATCGACTTCTTACTTTTCTGACTACCTTTAACCCGATGATTAGCACCAGCTTCATCGATAACATCGATGGCTTTATCGGGTAAGAATCGATCATTGATATAGCGACCGGATAATTCTGCTGCCGTTTTCAATGCGTTTTGCGAATACTTAACTTCATGGAATTCTTCGTAACGACTTTTCAGGCCTTTCAAAATTTCATAGGTTTGATCGATGGTTGGTTCAACCACATCAATTTTCTGGAATCGTCGTGACAGCGCTCTGTCTTTCTCAAAAATCCCACGATACTCTTGATACGTTGTGGAACCGATACACTTCAGCTCACCCGAAGCAAGCATCGGCTTAATCAGGTTCGACGCATCCATAACTCCACCGGATGCAGCACCCGCACCAATGATAGTATGAATTTCATCGATAAACAAAATGGCGCCTGGCTCTTTCTTGAGCTGCGTCAAAATACTTTTTAAACGCTTCTCGAAATCACCACGGTATTTAGTGCCGGCGACGAGCGCACCCAGGTCCAACGAGTAGATCGTGCTGTCTGCAAGAACATCAGGCACTTCGCCATCAACAATTTTCTTGGCCAGACCTTCTGCGATAGCCGTTTTTCCAACACCAGCTTCACCCACCAGTAACGGGTTGTTTTTACGGCGGCGGCAAAGCACTTGCGACGCTCTTTCAATTTCGAACTCGCGCCCTATTAATGGGTCGATGTTCCCTTCCTGCGCTTTGACGTTCAGGTTGGTTGCGAATTTGTCTAAGGGCTTTGCATCAGACTCTGCTTCCTCGCCTCCATACTCACCAGCGTTATCTTCCGCTTCTTCTGGCTCGTCTTGCGAATTCTTGGCGATGCCATGTGAGATGTAATTAACAACATCCAGACGCGTTATGTTCTGTTTGTTTAAGAGATAAACGGTTTGAGAGTCTTGCTCTCCAAAGATGGCAACCAGAACGTTAGCGCCGGTAACTTCTTTTTTGCCAGAACTTTGCACATGAAATACTGCACGTTGCAACACGCGCTGGAATCCCAATGTAGGTTGCGTTTCACGCGTGTCGTTTTCATCGAGTAACGGCGTGTTCTCCTCAACGAAGGTGTCGAGTTCATCGCGCAATGTATCCAGATCTCCGCCACAAGCACGCAATACCTGCGCAGCAGTTGGGTTATCTATGAGCGCAAGCAGTAGGTGCTCTACCGTCATGAACTCAAATCGTCTTGCCCGTGCTTCCTTAAACGCATTGTTAAGGGTAAATTCTAGCTCTTTACTTAGCATTTTATGTTAGTAACCGACGTTAATTTTAACAGGAAAGTTTAGTCAACTTTATAGCGGTCAGATCAATGAGCGACGCGCTACGCCTCTTCCATTTCACACATTAAGGGGTGCTTACTGTTACGAGAATATTCGTTAACCAGAGCAACCTTTGTTTCTGCAATTTCGCGCGTGAACACACCGCACACGCCTTTTCCCTTTTGATGAACATGCAGCATAACCACATGCGCTTGTTCCCAATTCAAAGTGAAAAATATTTGCAGAACTTCAACCACAAACTCCATTGGAGTGTAATCGTCATTCAACAAAACCACTTTGTACAGTGGTGGCTTTGCCAGTTTTGGCCGGGCTTTGTCTACGACTAGACCGACGTTGTTATTGTCTTCTTCTTGGCTCATTCGAACTTTTTCCACTGTAAATCACGTTACAACATTCCTGTCGCCCATTCTACTGTTCTGGGCTGTGCTTGCAACTTGACACAGTGTGATTATTAACCCGCAATATTCATACCTTTAGACTCTCATCATGGAGGTCTCTTGAGCCTATTTAAATAGACGGTCAGTTGGTCGATCTCTTGAGCTGCGAATTTACCCTTAATAACGCTAGGATCGACGCCTATTTGAGCCAATTGCGTTGAAAAATTCACGCAATTCAGCGAGTAAGCTCAATGCGACCTGGATATCGAGACACCGAATCACAACTGTAAATTTAAGTGTAGACTGGGAAATGGATCAAGGGTTCGAAAAACGCCCTGAATGCAACCTACCGTAATAAATGGCAGGCTGCTTTTTTTACCTGGTTGGCAGTTTAACCGCCAGACTCGGGCCTTGCGCCACGCCTATTAGGCTTGGAGGCGCGCCGTGTGCTGCGTTTTTGACGCCGACTGCTCAACGGATTCAACGGCCCGGATGGTTTCTCAGAGGACGCCTGAACAGACATATCAGCCGCTACTTCAGAAGCTCCATTAACGGCCACAAGGCTATTGTCGTCAAGGGATGGTGCGGCCTTGTTCGCCTCAAAAGCATTCGTACGCGACTTCTTCCCTTTCGCCGCTATTGACGTCTTCTTTAGCTCAGATGCAATAACTTGCATAACGACAAAATAAGCCCAGAAATACACAGTAAACTCCAAATTCACTGCTCGGGAGCCAAACACGCAAATAACCGCATAACAAACCGTCAGAGCCGCACCGCCGATCCCGATTGCTTTGATGAATAAATCTTCCCGGTTTCTTGCTAGCTTTCTCCCCATGTGGAATGAGTAAGCCAGAATCACAATGAACAACACTAATGCCGGCAGTCCCATCTGGGAACCAATATACAAATAAGTGTTGTGTGGATCGCCAACGGGAACCGCTATTTCTGTGTACTGTGATTTCAGAACGTGAAACGCATTAAACCCTTTACCGGTTATTGGGTCTTCGAGGATCATTTTGCCTGCAGCTCGCCAAAGAATAATGCGATCCTCAGAGCTTCTATCAAGTTTTTTCTCAGTGGTTTGGTTGTCCGAAAAAGACGCGCTGAGTCGTGCTTTTATCGATTCTGGGAATAGGCTTGGGAATAGCAACAGCACGCATATCCCCATGGTTGCCCAGAATATAAGAAACCCTTTACCTTTAAAATACGCAGCCAGAAATGCCCCAATGGCCATGGCCAAATACGCACCACGAGAAAAGGTTGAGATAAGAATTTTCGCGGCAATCAGGAAAAACGGCGATATTAGCCAAGCCTTTATGTTTTTAATGTAAACGACAAATAACGCAACAATGGGCAACAGCGTGTACGCAACAAAACCACCAAACATATTGGCCTGTTGGTGCGGCCCGCCAATGCGGCTTTTATCAATGGTAGAACCACCCATTTTGTCGAACATTTCCGGGACTGCGTAGAGCACTAGAACTATATTGCCTATGCACATATAGATGACAACACGCTTAGCCATATCAATACTGCGTATACAACTTAAAGCGATGAAATACAGTATGAACTGATCGATCCACGCTTTATAATTCAGCAGCTCATCGTGCACGATATGCGACCACCCCTCGGGTAGACTGAAAGCGGTGAATGCAGATAAAGCCGTTACCAACGCAAACAGAAAAACTGTTGTGGTGCCCGACGGCCAAACCAAAAACGGTTGACGGCTATCTACAGCAGCCATCACCGAAGCAAACAACCCTAACAAAATGAGCATGTTGGTGCCATTGACACCGGGCGCAATAGGTATGACGTACGTTGTTGAAAATGGTAGATACAACAGCATGCAGGCGAGCACAAGCTCAACCGTCCTAAAAGCCGAGAAGAATACATAGGCGCCCATCGCGAGCGCGATTGGATATAGCACAGCTTTTGGCCACGCACCGGTAATAGACAGCACAATGCCCATCATTCCCGGAAACAGTATGAACAGCAAAACCGGTTTGAGGCCATCCCAGGAAGGCCAGCCATGATCCATGGAATCGCGCACTGCTTTTTTACGCTGATAGGCGCGGTTTCCAGGTGACCGCTTTGTTTCACCCGCAGCTATTTTTCGGCGCTTTAGAGCACCGATGCTTAGCTTTTCAACCGGCGTTTCGGCTGCGCGCTTTAGCTCTCTATTTGAGCGCGGAAACGGATTTGTAGAGGCCATGATATAAACGATTGCCGAGGGCTTTTTTGATCAGTAGCTTCAAATGCTGCTTGCCCTTTTGTAATGTGTAATAAACCGGATCTGCAGCCACGATTTTCTCAAATTCTTTGAGGCTGGTGTGACGCCTTATAGCCACCCGGTTTAACGGTTTCCTTCCACTCAAATCGGCCAGTGCTACTGTACCGAATCCCGATCCAAACAGCACGGCGTATCCCGATGCCTTAGCTTTTTCAAGTGTATTCTCATTATAGCGACCACCTGGGAAAGAGATTGATTGCACAGGCATTTTGCTCTGCCTGGCAAGCTGCTCAGAACTTTGACGTAGTTCACGTTCAGTTTGTGCATCATCGAAATCATCAAAAAACTGATGGGTCATGCCGTGCGATCCAATAACCATACCAGCTTCTGCCATCGCCTGAAGCTGTTCACCGGTACAAAAATGTGGCGTGTCGACGTAATTACCGGTAACGAACAAATAAGCGCTCAAACCGCGCTCTGCCAGCAATGGCATTGCAATGTCAAAGTTACTGACATGCCCATCGTCGAACGTAAGCACTATATCGGGCAAAGATTTATATTGATTCTCGAGCACGCCCACTGATTTCGATGCGATGAGGTCGAGTTGAGCAATAAAATTTTGTTCAGACACCGCATAAGGTAAGTCTTCAGTACTGATACGAGAGGTATCGTCGTCTTTGTACAATGCGTGGTACATCAGGACTACGCTCATGCTTGTTTCCACCGCACGTTGGCATTGCCACTAAAATAACGAACAGCACCGACAACAGCCGCTGCATTCAATTGCAAAAACACTTTTATAAAATTGACCAATTTGTTGCGACTGGTGGATTCACGCAGAAAACCATATAAGCCAAGCCCGTAAAACACGCATTGAACCCCTAGCATTGCATTTAAAAAAGCACCACCGCCGAACAGAGACGCCAGTAAAGCTAATAACATTGCATAGGGCACCAATAATCGACACACTTTATGCGAAATAAACTGCCAAAAAACCGGGTTC
>CALDTX010000038.1 GCA_937923565.1 uncultured Granulosicoccaceae bacterium
CTCGGCCACTGTTTCGCGAACATCTTCCAACGTTTTGGGTCGGGGCTCTTCATGCTCGAGGATACGAGCGGTTACAACGTGGCTGTCGCTAATCTCGATAAGCTCAGTGTTAAAGCCCTCGTTAAGTACTTCATCACTGAAAATAGCTTGCAATAAACCAGGGTTAGCTAGCACGGCATCTTCGGTTAAATCGGTATCGACCCAATCGGAGGTTTGCACGTTGATACCCGTTATTTCCGCAGCAACCTCTAAAGAGTCAGGATTGTTAAATGCGGCTTCTGATAATTGTTCACGTAAATCAAAAAACTGCCGATCGGCTTCCTGCGTTTGCATGGTTGCAATGATTTCATTTTTAACCTGCTCAAAGTCTTTCCCTGCAGCAGCTGTGATACTGTCCAATTTTATAAGGTGAACACCAAATTGGGTTTCTACAATATCACTAAGCTCATCCACAGCGCCTAAGCTATAAACCGCTTTTTCAAACTCGGCAACCATAGCACCCGGCGTAATTTGACCCAAGCTACCACCAGAATCGGCAGAGCCGGGATCATCTGAAAATTCGGCAGCCAGATCTGCAAATGACTCTCCCGCAGCTATTCTGTCTTTAATCGATTGCAATTCAATTGTTTTTTCAGCAATCTCGTCTGCACCTTCTGCTGTTAATAGAATATGTGACGCATCACGTGACTCTGGCGTTACGTAGCGGTTTTTATTTTCTTCATAAAAAATCCTGGCATCTTCATCCGAAACATCAACACCCGATGCAATAGACGCCTTATCTAACTCTATATATTCGAGCTTGGCACGTTGAGGAAATTGATAATTCGCTGCATTTTCATCAAAGTAAGCTTTAATGTCATCGTCAGACACTTCAATACCATCGACGGCTTTAGCGATCGAATATCGAACATAATCGACAGTTCGCGTTTGTTTGCTTAGTGCATCTAAGCGCTTAGTTTCTTGAGGCAATGAAAAACTTGAATTAACAATCCCAGCCTGAAACTGAGCCAAAGCTGTATCCTGACGCATAGTTTGTTCGAATTGCGGCACAGAGGTAGATCGAGACCTCAAAAATAACTCGTAAGTTTCCTTGTCGAACTGACCATCCACTTGAAATTGAGGGTTGTTGCGAATATTTCGGCTGAGTTGCTCATCGCCAACAGCAAACTTTTCTTCCTCTACAACGTTGCGCACTACTTGACTGGTTACTAATTGCTCCAACGCCTGGCTTCTTATCTGCGATTCAGAAATAAAATTTTCCGGAATGTTTCCACCAAACATTTGCGCTAAACGCTGTCGTTGTTGATAGTACGCCCGGTCCAGATCAGCCGATGTAATTGGAACTCCACCGACCTCAGCTGCATCAGTGTAACCACCACCCCCCAGATAGGACCCTATTCCTACCAAAGCAAATGGTATGGAGATAAGAGTTATCAAGGAGTATTTAAGCGGTTTGGAGTTGCGTACGGTTTCCCGAAGGTCCATTAACATAACGATTACCCTAAATAGAAGCGTGTTCTAACGTAGACCATTGAATTGACAATACGTTGTAGCAATTTTCGTAACAATACACAGTACAAGCCATTTAAATCACTTAATAGCTTGCACAAAAAAGGGTGCTAAAGCACCCGATTCTGTGATCTGCAATTTAGTCAGTTTGCAGATCTTTCCATCAATTGGCGGAGCGGACGGGACTCGAACCCGCGACCCCCGGCGTGACAGGCCGGTATTCTAACCAACTGAACTACCGCTCCAATTTTGGTGGGTGCTGAGGGGATCGAACCCCCGACCCTCGCCTTGTAAGGGCGATGCTCTACCAGCTGAGCTAAGCACCCGAGCCGACTAGTTTACAGTTTCTTTAAGCGCTTTACCAGCTTTAAAGCTAGGAACATTCGAAGCAGCAATTTGCAACGGTTCACCTGTACGAGGATTACGACCAGTTCGTGCCTCACGCTTTCTTACAAGAAAGGTGCCGAAACCAACCAGAGTTACCTGATCACCGTTCTTAAGAGCATCAGCAACCGAATCCAGAACCGCATCTACAGCTGTTGCTGCTTCTGACTTGGACATATCTGCTTTGGCTGCAACTGACTCAACAAATTCAGCTTTATTCATTATAGGTTATTCCCCAGTATTTTTGATAGTGAATGGCTAAGCAATTTTCTGCCGGCCGATTCCACGACATGATACGCCAAATATCTTTAAAAACCCACTGATATAGCGGGTTACAGCATGTGAATTATACGAATGAATCACTTCAACACAAACTAATGGTTATTTCTAGTCTGCGAATCGGCACTTCGCAAGCTTTATTATTCATTTGGGCACATCGTAAACAACTTAAACGTGTTCAAATTTTTAATGGTGCCGCACGCGGCTGGTAACTTCTGCACCTAATTCTTCACTGCCTGACTGCACTTTATCCCCAATGACTTTGCCATCATTGCTTGGCGTGTTTTCCAATGCAATGTCGAGTACTTCATCGATCCATTGAACCGGCTTAATGATAAGGCCGTCTTTTATTTCATTAGGAATCTCAGCCAAATCCTTTTCGTTCTCGGATGGAATAACTACTATTCCTATTCCACCACGCTGAGCTGCAAGTAATTTTTCTTTCAAACCGCCGATAGGAAGAACCTCTCCCCGTAGGGTAATTTCACCTGTCATGGCGACATCAGCTCGAACCGGTACCTGAGTTAAAGAAGAAACCAATGCGGTACACATACCCACACCAGCGCTCGGACCATCTTTGGGTGTCGCACCTTCAGGCACGTGCACATGAAGGTCGTTCTTTTCATGAAACGCTTCTTCCAGACCCAAAGCCTCAGACCGACTTCTCACAACCATCATTGCCGCTTGAATGGACTCTTGCATAACGTCACCCAACTGACCGGTGTAAGACAACTTGCCTTTGCCAGGCACTACAGCTGTTTCAATCGTTAGAAGCTCTCCGCCCACTTGCGTCCAAGCCAAACCAGTAACCTGACCAATCCGATTTTTATCATCGGCACGTCCAAATCGGAATCGTTTAACGCCGAGGTAGTCATCAAGATTTTCTTCATTGACAACAATTTTTCCGGCGTTTTCTTTATCCATTAGTTCACGCACGACCTTCCGGCATACTTTCGAAATTTCACGTTCTAAATTCCGTACGCCAGCCTCACGCGTATAACTGCGGATAATGCTTAACACTGCTGCACTGTTAATTTCAAGTTCGTTTTCTTTCAAACCATTATCTTTAACTTTGCGTGGTATTAAATAGCGCTCAGCAATATTTGCCTTCTCAAGTTCTGTATAACCAGGGATGCGAATAACTTCCATTCTATCGAGCAAAGGCTCAGGAATATTCATTGTGTTTGCGGTAGCGACAAACATGACATCTGACAAGTCAAACTCAACTTCAAGATAATGATCAGTGAACGTGTGATTTTGCTCAGGATCGAGTACCTCAAGCAAAGCTGAAGAAGGGTCTCCTCGAAAGTCGGTAGACATTTTGTCTATTTCATCAAGCAATATCAGTGGGTTTCGCTTACCTACCTTTGCCAGATTCTGCACAATTTTGCCTGGCATTGAACCAATATAAGTACGGCGGTGTCCGCGAATTTCTGCTTCGTCCCGAACGCCTCCTAACGCCATTCGACTAAACTTTCGCCCGGTTGCACGCGCAATTGACTTGCCCAAAGAGGTTTTACCAACACCTGGAGGTCCAACTAAACACAGTATTGGGCCTTTAGCTTTTTTTACTCGTCGCTGAACGGCAAGGTATTCCAGAATGCGTTCTTTAACTTTTTCTAAACCATAGTGATCGTTTTCCAATACCTGTTCAGCATCGGCCATGGTCTTTTTAAGTTTTGATTTCTTTTTCCAAGGTAAACCGACGATGGTATCGATATAGTTTCGAACAACCGTTGCTTCAGCAGACATCGGCGACATCATTTTTAATTTGTTGTACTCGGCTTGCGCTTTCTTACGCGCTTCTTTAGACAAACCAACATTTTCTATTTTTGCACCTAGGTCATCCATCTCATTGGGCACATCATCCATTTCACCTAATTCTTTTTGAATGGCTTTCATTTGCTCATTCAGGTAATACTCACGTTGGCTTTTTTCCATTTGCTGCTTAACACGACCACGCACTCGCTTCTCAACTTGTAGCAAATCAAGCTCTGATTCCATCAGATTTAAAAGATGCTCCAAACGTTCTGCAGGATCAAATAACTCCAGAATTTTTTGTTTGTCTTCAACCTTTAACGACATTTGCGCTGCAATCATGTCGGCCAAGCGATCGGCATCTTCCACACCAGACAACGAGCTTAAAATTTCGGGCGGCACTTTCTTGTTCATTTTGACGTATTGGTCGAACATGTTCGTCACAGAGCGCACTAAGACTTCCATTTCTTTGGATTTTTCGGTATCGACTGTTGGCTCAAGTGTGCTGTAGGTCGCTGTAAAGAAACCTTGACCATCGTTATTGATGTCTTTGATGTGCGCTCGTTGCTGACCTTCAACAAGCACTTTTATCGTGCTATCGGGCAGTTTCAAAAGTTGCAGTATTGTTGCAACCGTTCCAACAGTATGTATATCCTCAGCGCCAGGCTCATCTACAACAGCACTGGTTTGAGCCGCCAACATGATTTTCTTATTAGAAGACATTGCAGCGTCGAGGGCTTCAATGGATTTTTCGCGACCAACAAAAAGCGGGATAACCATATGCGGATAGACAACTACATCGCGCAATGGTAGTACCGGCAATCTCTCTTCTGAGTCAATGTTGGTTGTATTGGATTCAAATTCAGACACGTCTTTTCCCAAAGTAGTGGCTCAGCAATATGATTTGAGCATACACGACAAGATGGATTCCGCCACACAAATTTCAAGCGCTTAGGTGAGTCTTTAATGACTTTAGTCGTACTTTTTGCGAAAAAGTTAAAAAAGTGTTCAAAACGCGCACAAAAAAGGGGACGGAGGGAATTATTATTCCCTCCGTCCCCTTTTTTGTTTTTTTGACTTTGTTTTAGTCGTCAGAAGCGGCTCGTCGGTATTTTTCTTCCTCGACTACCTTTTCCTGACCTTCAAGCAACAGGTACGGCTTACATTCACCGCGAACTACCGCTCCGTCGAGAATAACCTTCTTCACATTCTCCAAGCGCGGTAACTCATACATGGTTTCAAGCAAAATATTCTCTAATATTGTTCTCAAACCCCGTGCACCTGTTCGACGTTCAAGCGAATTTTTTGCCACTGCCTGCAAAGCATCTTTACGGAATTCGATATCAACATCTTCCATAGACAGCAGTTTTTCGTATTGCTTCGTGATCGCGTTTTTGGGTTCTACTAAAATGCGCACTAACGCTTCTTCGTCAAGTTCTTCAAGCGTTGCAACAACCGGCAAACGGCCAACAAATTCCGGGATAAGGCCAAACTGAATGAGATCTTGCGCTTCAACATCAAGCAATAACTCACCAATGTTTTTGCTGTCGTCTTTGGACTTAACTTCAGCAGCGAAGCCAATTCCACCTTTCTCTGAACGTTCTTGAATAATTTTTTCCAGCCCTGCAAATGCACCGCCACAAATAAACAGAATATTGGAGGTGTCCACCTGCAAAAATTCTTGCTGAGGATGTTTGCGCCCACCTTGAGGCGGTACAGAAGCCACAGTACCTTCAATAAGCTTTAACAAGGCTTGTTGCACACCTTCACCAGATACATCGCGAGTGATCGACGGATTGTCTGACTTGCGAGAAATTTTATCGATTTCATCGATGTACACGATGCCCGTTTGCGCCTTCTCGACATCGTAGTCACATTTTTGCAGAAGCTTTTGGATAATGTTTTCAACATCTTCGCCCACATAACCTGCTTCAGTGAGCGTCGTTGCATCGGCAATTGTGAAGGGCACGTTAAGCGTTCTGGCTAATGTTTCTGCCAGTAAGGTTTTACCAGAACCCGTTGGACCAATAAGTAAGATGTTACTCTTGGCAAGTTCTACATCACCTTTTTTGTCTTTGTATTCGAGCCGCTTGTAATGGTTATAAACCGCAACAGCCAAAATTTTCTTAGCCTTGGATTGACCTATTACGTAGGAATCGAGGAGCCCGTTGATCTCATGTGGACGCGGTAGAGCGCTGTCATCTGAATCGGCCTGCTCTTGCATTTCTTCGGTAATGATGTCGTTGCACAGGTCAACGCATTCGTCACAGATAAATACGGAAGGTCCGGCGATTAGCTTTCTTACCTCATGCTGACTTTTGCCACAGAAGGAGCAATACAGCAGCTTGCCATCGTCTTTTTTATCGTCTTCGCTCATTCTTTTCTAACCTCTGCCTTCACAACACCTTGCCGTGTTTTGCATGACTTTTCAAGCTTCAGCCCGTGACAGCTCCCCGTGTTGCAGGGAACGTCACAGACTGGTAGAAAATGTGTCATGTGCCCCTGTTATCAGGAGTCTTTGTTTTCTTGATCTGATGCGTCATCAGATGTCGCTGTGTTTTCAGCAGGTACTGATCCGCTGGCCACATCCACTTCTTCAGTCCGTGAGTTCACAATTCTGTCGACCAGGCCGTACTCTAGCGCCTGTTCAGCCGTCATGAAGTTGTCACGCTCTGTGTCCGACTTAACCTGTTCTGGTGTTTTTCCACAATGGCTCGCCATAATCGAGTTCAGTCGATCTTTGAGAGACAATATTTCCTGAGCATGTATATCAATGTCGGTAGCTTGGCCTTGGAATCCAGCCGATGGCTGATGAATCATTACACGAGAGTTAGGTAATGTGAAACGCTTCCCTTCTGCGCCGGCTGCGAGCAGAAAAGCACCCATGCTGGCGGCTTGACCAATACAAAGCGTGCTAACCGCTGGCTTAATGAATTGCATGGTGTCGTAAATAGCCATTCCTGCAGTTACTGAGCCACCTGGCGAATTTATGTACAGCGAGATTTCTTTGTCAGGGTTCTCAGATTCAAGAAACAGTAACTGCGCCACAACAACATTGGCCATGTGGTCTTCAACCTGACCAACCATAAAGATAACGCGCTCTTTCAGCAGTCGCGAATAGATATCGAACTGCCGCTCACCGCGTGAGGTTTGTTCAATTACGTACGGTACCAAAACGCCTGTGGCATCAGGAACCATGGCACCTGTTGCTGCAGCTGTGGGTGTTGTAAAACCAAAACTCATCTTCAGTTATCTCTTAAGTTTGTCAATTTGATTGACTACTGTATTTAGTCCACTTTTTCTGAACCGTCTTCCTCTTCAGACGGCTCAGCTGGCGCTGGGTTCATCATTTCTTGAAAAGAACGCGTTTCATCGCTTACTGTGGCCGCTTCAAGCACCTTCGATGTAACAGCTTCTTCTAACACTAAACCTTCAATGTTTTGCAGCATTTCCTGGTTACTGTAGTAATAATCAATAACCTGCTGTGGATCCTGGTAAGAACTGGCCATTGTTTCGACCTGCGCCCGAACTGCAGCAGCATCAGCTTTAATTTCGGCCGTTCTAACAATTTCTCCAACCACAAGACCCAATCTAACGCGGCGTTCGGCTTGTTCTTTGAACAGGTCGTCGGACAGGAAAGATGCATCGGCATCGCCAGGCATTTGCTTCATTAATTGCTCGCGCTGACGACCAATTTCTTCAGAAACAAGCGCAGACGGCACATCAACCTGATTTAGCTCAACCAATCCGTCCATTATTTGGGTTTTTATTTCATTATCAACCCGTTGCTTCAGCTCCCGCTGCATGTTCTTTTCTATATCGGCCCGCAAGCTGGGAAGCGTACCGTCTTCTATACCAAAACTTTTAATCAGTTCTTCATTCAGTTCAGGAAGGAAGGATTCTTTGACTTCATGCACGTTTATATCGAATTCTGCCTCTTTACCAGACAAATGTTCAGCCTGATAACCTTCAGGAAATGTGACTTTGATGGTTTTTTCGTCGCCAGCGGATAAACCGACTAACTGGCTTTCAAAGCCGTCGATCATCGCACCCGAACCAAGAACTAACGGTGCTTTTTCAGCTTTTCCACCGTCGAACTCTTCGCCATCGACTCTGCCAAGAAAGTCGATCACGATTTGATCGTCATTGGCTGCAGCTCGTTCAACTGTGGTGTACTCGATGCGCTGTTTACGCAGAGTTTCGATCATTTCGTCGATATCGCTGTCGGCAACGGCTACAACCGGTTTAACCACCTTGATTTGGTCGTTATAAACAGGGACGAATTCGGGGTAGACTTCAAACGTTGCAACATAGCTAAAACCATCGCTGGCATCGTCGTCAGAGGTTTCAGGTGCTATATCCGGCTGACCTGCAGGGCGTAAATTTTCCTGCTGAATCGCGTCATAAAAGGATTTATTGATCAGCGACCCCAGTACTTCGGAGCGTACCTGAGGCTCAAAACGCTTTTTCAAAACGTTAAAAGGTACTTTGCCGGGTCGAAAGCCGTTAAGCCTTGTGGTTTTACCCAACGACTGCAATCGCTCTGTAACCGCGCTGTTAATGTCTTCTGCAGGTAGCGCGATAGTCATCTTGCGCTGCAGCCCTTCGGTGGTTTCTACTGATACTTGCATGTTTGCCTCAATTGACAACGATGGCCTATGGCGCTAGCGCCATAAGCCATCGAGTCGGGAAAAAATGTGCCGAACAGGCACTGGTATTTGGTGCGAAAGGAGAGACTCGAACTCTCACGTCATAAGACACTGGTACCTAAAACCAGCGCGTCTACCAATTCCGCCACTCTCGCGTTTTATCCAAGACACAAATTATAGCGGAAGGTCCATTGCTTTGGTCGCAAAAGTGCCTTCGCTATGAAAGGAAATATGGGGTGGACGACGGGGTTCGAACCCGCGACAACAGGAATCACAATCCTGGACTCTACCAACTGAGCTACGCCCACCATTACTCAGAACTTCAATATTGCCTACCAACCAATTAACATGTTAAGCCTTTTGGGCTTTGAGCTAAGAAACCGGACTAGTACGGCCATGCGTAACACAACCGTTGGCGCGCCCGGCAGGATTCGAACCTGCTACCCTCGGCTTAGAAGGCCGATGCTCTATCCAAATGAGCTACGGGCGCCTGTAAACGGTCCGCCCTTGTCCCATGCCATTGGCTGAAACTTGTGGTTGGTCGGGAATGTAGGATTCG
>CALDTX010000039.1 GCA_937923565.1 uncultured Granulosicoccaceae bacterium
ATTGGCCATACCCGCTGGGCTACGCACGGTGCGCCCACCGATGTCAATGCCCACCCGCATAGCGACAGCAATCGTCGTATCAGCGTTGTTCACAACGGCATTATTGAAAATGCTGACGCTCTTAAAACACAAATTAAACAGAAAGAATCAAACTACCTGTCAGAAACCGACTCTGAAGTGCTGGCGCACCTAATAGCGCAAGTTAACCTGCCTTTAGTTGAAGCGGTAAGAACAGTGCTTCGTGTGGTGCAAGGCACTTATGGAATCGCCGTTATCGATAGTCATAGCCCGGACACCATTGTGGTTGCACGTAATGGAAGCCCCGTGATTATTGGATTGGGTAACAATGAAATGTTCGCAGCTTCTGATATGTCAGCCATCACACAACACACCAAAGAGCTGGTGCATTTACTTGATGGCGAAATTGCAGAGCTTACGCCAACCGGCTTTAACGTAACCAATCTGGATGCCAGCCCCAGCAACAAGGTTGCAATACAAGTTGAAGCTTTTGATCATTCTTACGAAAAAGGCCAACACGAACATTTTCTGTATAAAGAAATTCTTGAACAACCAGAAACAATCACTCGTACACTCAGCGGCCGCATTGATGAACGATTCTCAACCGCCCATCTGGGCGGTTTGAATTTAGCGGCAAGAGAACTGCTCAACATAAAACGCATAACCATCTTAGGGTGTGGATCGGCTTTATATGCAGGCATGAGTGGCGCGCATATGCTTGAAGCGCTGGCCAGAATCCCGGTAACGGCAGAACCTGCAGCGGAATTTCGCTACAGAAACCCGGTTATCGAAGCAGATACCTTATATGTTGTGCTCAGTCAGTCGGGCGAAACCTACGACACACTAGCCGCACTCAGAGAGGTACAACGAAAAGGCGGTTTCGTATTGGGCATTGTTAACAGCGTGGGTAGCACCATTGCCAGAGAAGTGGACGGCGGTATTTATATGCATGCCGGGCCTGAAGTTTCAGTGGCTTCCACCAAAGCCTACACCAGCATGCTCGTTGCGTTATCGCTATTGGCTTTACTACTTGGCCGCACACGTGACGTTTCTCCGCAATACGGCACCAAGCTCATTAGCGAGCTTAAAAACTTACCGGGCTACTTTGAGCAAGCACTGGCACTGGAACCGCAGATTAAAACCATAGCCGCCAAGTATGCTGAATGCCAAAGTGCATTTTATATTGGCCGCACAGCCGGTTTTCCGGTTGCGTTGGAAGGTGCGCAAAAATTGAAAGAGATCTCTTATATTCATGCAGAAGCTTATCCCGCATCAGAATTGAAACACGGCCCCCTGGCATTAGTGACAGAGCACACCCCGTGCATCATCGCCATTGCAGCTAGTGAGTTATTGGAAAAAAATCTGTCAACACTGCAGGAAATAAAAGCGCGAGGCGGACCAACTGTATCGATCACCGACTCTACAGATCCGCGTATCAATCAACTGTCTGACCATGTATTGCGCATACCCACTATCGACAATCATTTCTTGCCACTGCTGATGGCGGCTCCGATGCAACTATTGGCTTATCATTGCGCTGTAGCGCTAAAGCGGGATGTTGATCAACCAAGAAATTTGGCTAAAAGCGTAACGGTTGAATAATATGAGATACTGAACAGCAATGGGTGATAAGCACGCCGTGTTACTCACTATCGTGATTACTATTTACTAGCCTTCTGCAAGAGGATCTTATGCGTTATTTACATACAATGGTGCGAGTTAGCGACGTGGATGCATCGCTGAAATTCTACTGCGACTTACTCGGCATGGAAGAAATTCGCCGCAAAGACAATGAAGCCGGTCGGTTCACGCTGATCTTTTTGGCGGCGCCCAAAGACAAACAAAAGTCCTTGGCTAATCGAGCGCCAGAACTTGAGCTAACTTACAACTGGGATCCGGAAGCCTATGACACAGGGAGAAATTTTGGGCACTTAGCCTATCGCGTTGATAACATCTATGAAACATGTCAGCACTTAATGGACAATGGCGTCGTCATTAATCGCCCTCCACGCGATGGCAATATGGCCTTCGTAAAATCTCCCGACAACATCTCTATAGAAATTCTGCAAGAAGGCGATCCGTTAGCGCCACAAGCGCCCTGGGACACCATGGAAAATACAGGAAGTTGGTAAGCTATGAGCGCATACGACATTCATCAGTTTGAATACCTTTCAGACAACTATGGCGTGCTGTTGCACGACAAAGCATCTGGACAAACCACCTGCATCGATGCAGGTGACGCACAAGCCACGGTTAAAGCGCTTGAAGACACCGGTTGGCAACTGAGTGAAATTTGGATTACCCACCATCACGCCGACCACACTGCAGGGCTACTCGAACTTAAAAAACTGACTCAGGCAAAAGTTATTGGCCCTGAACAGTTGTCGAGTAAGATTGACGGGCTCGACGTTACGGTTAAAGACAACGACGAATTCGCATTTGCCGACCAAGCCGTCAAGGTTATTCATACACCGGGCCACACGATGGACATGATGAATTACTACTTACCATCACTGGGCATCGTGTTTACCGGCGACACGCTATTCACCATGGGATGCGGTCGTTTATTTGAAGGCGATGCTGCAACTATGCATACAAGCTTGCAGAAACTTAAAGCGCTACCGTCAAGTACAAAAATTTACAGTAGCCATGAATATACTCTGGCAAACGTTGCATTTGCCCTATCAGTAGACCCTGACAACCAGGCGCTGAAAGAGCGAAGCCAGGTTATCGAGCAACTACGAGCCAACAATAAGCCAACCGTACCCAGCACCTTAGAAGAAGAATTGGCAACCAACCCGTTTCTGCGCGCAGCAGACCCGGCAATTCGTCGTTTGTTAAATTTACAAGACGCAAGCGACAGCGAAGTATTTGCCGAAGTTAGACGACGAAAGGATGCGTTCTAACACGACGAACACAACACAACACGTTAGTGCAGCTGGATAATCAGCTGCTCATGCTTAATAAACAGATGGCTCTGCATCCGGGCGTGTTTTAAATCGCTTATGCACCCAGAAATACTGTTCAGGACCTGTGCGTATCATTGCTTCTACCTCGGCATTCATGCGCGCTGTATCTACAAGTTCATCGCCAGTTGGAAATTGTTGTAACGGTGGTTTAATAACCACGCGCCAACCTTTCCCTGAGGGCAGTATGTGCGTATAACACGGCAACACCAGCGCATCGCTCATGTCGGCAAACTTTGATAACACGGGATAAGTTGCAGCCGGCGTATTAAAAAACGGCACAAACAAGCCTTTGTCTCCGGCGTCTTGGTCGGGTAAATAGTAAAACGGATTGCCTTGCCGTATCAGCTTGAGCAGTTTTCTCATGGGTGCGCGCCGCTCAAACAGTAAACCACCAAACCGCCCCCGTTTGTTGCGTACATAATCATTGAAAAAAGGCCGACGGGTTTTCTGGTACATCGTTATCATAGGCCTCTCTAACGAGAGCAACAGACCAGCAATTTCTAATGCGATCGCGTGTGGGGCTAGCAAAATGATATTGCGCTTCTGTTGCAACGCCAGTTCAAAATGCTCTTTACCTTCAAACTGTACCAGCCGTTGCAAACGATCCGGCGATGCCCACCAATTAACGCCGATGCCCAACGTGGTTTGTGCTATCAGCTGAAAACACCTCAGCGCAGTTGCTCGCGCATAGGCTGCATCTTGATCCGGAAAGCAGAGGCTGATATTGGTAATCGCTATTTCGCGTCTGGAGCGCATGCTGTAAAAAAGCAAGCTACCCACAACCTTGCCCAGAAAAGCGATCACAGGCAGCGGCAGCCACGAAAGTAGCCGAATAAGGCCAATGCCCAATAGACTTGGCCAATTTCCAGGGGTGAAATAGTGAGTTCCAGTGGCCATTTAACGGTAAGTGTCGATTTATTGCTCGGTAGTTGCTAACTTAGCACCTATCTACAAGCGCTCTGAGCACGCAATTTTAAAGGGCTGCAGGCAAATAATACGTTTCAATTAAATTTTTTTTCAACTTTTTGCGCTTGAAATGTCGATTTTTGGTTTCGCGATTCGTTCTTAAACTGTAATTAGCCATTAAATGCGATTACAAAAGGTACTTAACCAGGCCAAACTTAATCAAACATTGGAGAAGAAAATGCAATTCATGTGCTTAATTTATTCAAAAGAAAACGCAGGCCCACAACCTGGCACCGAAGAATTCGGACCGTTCATGAAAGCCTATCAGGATTTCACCCAAGAGGTGGCAAAAGCCGGCGTTATGGTTTCAGGTGATGCGTTGCAACCTATTGCAACCGCAACCACTGTAACCAATGTTGGCGGCAAAATCGAAACCACTGACGGCCCGTTCGCAGAAACTAAAGAGCAATTGGGCGGCTACTACCTGCTCGATGTTAAAGATATGGACGAGGCTGTAGCCTATGCCGCAAAAATTCCCACGGCTGAGTACGGTCGCATAGAAATTCGACCCGTCGTTGTATGGGATGATTGATACACCAAGCACGCCCTAAAGGCCAGTAAGCCATTGAAGCCCCCAGCGACTATCGAGCACACCATCGCGCTAATCATCAAAGAGCAATGGGGGCGTTTACTGGCAATTTTGGCACAATCATTCGGCGACATTGAACTTGCTGAAGATGTGTTACAGGATGCTGTTGAAAAAGCACTGCTGCAATGGAAACGGTTTGGCATCCCGGACGCACCGGCCGCTTGGTTATTAAAAACGGCCAAACACAAAGCCATCGACAGATACAGAAAAGATCGACGCTTCCAGAACTTAAAGGATGAAATACAACACCTACAACTGTTAGAGGAACAACCTGACATTGTTGATCTCGACAAGCCAATACCGGATAAACGTTTGGAGCTTATGTACGCTTGTTGCCATCCGTCGCTCGCTCAAAAAACGCAAATTATGCTCACTTTGCACACCTTAGGTGGATTAAGCACAGCGCAAATTGCCAGCGCCTTTTTAAGTAAACCAGAGGCCGTTGCACAACGACTGGTTCGCGCTAAAAGGCAACTTAAAGCGGACACCGTCAGTTTCGATATGCCTTTAGCCGATGCAATTCCTGCCCGAACCAAATCGGTATTGAGCACGATATACCTGATATTTAACGAAGGCTACAAGGCGTTGTCCGGAAAAACATTAACCCTTCACGAACTGAGCGATGAAGCCATACGGTTAAACAGAATATTGTTGGGTTTACTAAACGATAACGGCGAAGTAGCTGGTTTGTTAGCGCTGATGCTATTGCACGACTCAAGGCGCTACGCACGAACGGACCGTAATGGCGCTTTGATCAGCTTAGAAAATCAAAATAGACGCCTATGGAATAAACATAAAATAGAAGAAGGAATTACACTACTTGAGCAGGCCTTAGTGAAAAGCCAACTTGGGCCGTATCAACTACAAGCAGCAATTAGCGCTGTGCATGCACAAGCAAGCGATTGGGTATCAACAGACTGGCCACAAATAGTCGCGTTGTATGACCTGCTCTATCAACTACAGCCAAGCAAAGTAATACGCATAAACCAGGCAGTAGCCATTTCGTATGGCGAAAACACCAACAAGGCTTTGTTACTGCTTGACGAACTCAACACAGACAATGCGCTAGCGGAATATCAGCCCTACTTTGCTGCCCGAGCCGATATTTTACTGCGGCTCGGCAAGCTAACGAGAGCGTCTGCAAATTTCGACAAGGCCATAGCGCTATCCGATAACGATGCAGAGCGGCATTTTTTGCAACTTAAAAAGTTAGAGGCCACTTCACAATCGCCTTTGGATAAGCACTGAGTAATTAACTTTATCGCCCTTTCCATACTGGGTCGCGTTTTTCAGCAAACGCTGCGGCCCCTTCGAGTTGATCTTCCGAAGAATACAGTTTGTCGACGGTTCGAAGCTGTCGTTTTGAAACCCGGTTTAGCATGTCCTGGAAGCGCATATCTTCTGCTTCACGCACCACTTCTTTAATAGCGGCATACACTAAAGGTGGGCCCGAAGCCAAGTGTTCGGCTAAAGCCCACACATTGTTCATTAGCTCTTCAGGCGGCACGACTTCTTTCAGCAAACCCCACCGTAACGCTTCTTCGGCATCAAACCATCGCCCGGTAAGCAGTAAGTCCATAGCAACATGATACGGAATGCGTTTAGGTAATTTTATAGAAGCGGCATCAGCGACAGTACCAGAGCGAATCTCAGGTAATGCGAAGCTTGCATTATCGGAAGCTACAATGAGATCGCAGGAAAGCGCTATTTCTAATCCACCACCACAACAAATGCCATTAACCGCGCAAATAACCGGCTTATCAAGAAAACCTAATTCTTGTAAGCCACCAAAACCTCCGATGCCGTAGTCGCCATCCACCGCATCACCATCAGCTGCAGCTTTTAAATCCCAGCCGGCGCAGAAAAAACGCTCACCCTCAGCACGTAAAATGGCAACCCGCAGTTCAGGGTTATCGCGGAAGCTGGAAAACACATCCCCCATTTGACGGCTGGTTTCCAGATCGATTGCATTGGCTTTTGGCCGATCTATAGTGACTTCTAAGATTGCACCTTTTTGCCGGGTGGAAATCGCTG
>CALDTX010000040.1 GCA_937923565.1 uncultured Granulosicoccaceae bacterium
ACCCAAAGTTCGCGCCCTGGAGATTTTGCAAGAATTAGAGCCGGTTAAGCGTGGTGTTTACTCAGGTGCTGTGGGTTATCTTTCGTGGAATGTCAACATGGATACGTCCATTGCCATTAGAACCGCTGTTGTGCAGGATCAAACGCTGCATGTGCAAGCCGGAGCTGGCATTGTGTACGATTCAAACCCCGATGCCGAATGGCAGGAAACCATGAGTAAAGCGCGTGCCATTTTTCGCGCTGTTACATTAGCCGAAGAAGGGCTCGACACCGCACCAAACTTGTTAAGCGACGGTGAACGTTGTTCCCAACCACAAGCTGAGCAAGGAGAGCAGTCATGAAAAAGTTATTCGTCATTGATAACTACGACTCTTTCACTTACAACCTCGTTCAATACTTGCGAGAGCTGGATGCACACGTCGAAGTGGTTCGTAATGATCAAATCACAGTTGAAGCATTGGCTGCTGAGAACCCGGCCATGGTGTTGTTGTCTCCCGGTCCGGGTAACCCGAGTTCTGCTGGTATAACGCTCAGTGCCATAGAACGATTTGCAGGCGTTATTCCGGTCTTTGGTGTTTGCTTGGGGCACCAATCTATTGGGCAGCACTTTGGCGGTCAAATTATTCATGCCAAACAAATTATGCATGGCAAAGTATCCAGTGTGCACCACAATGGCACGGGCGTATTTACGGGTCTTCCAAGTCCCTTTATTTGTACTCGTTACCATTCCTTGGTGATCGATCCAAACAATGTTCCAGACACTTTAGAAGTTACAGCCTGGACGCAAAACGAGCAGGGCGAACAAGAGGAAGTGATGGGTGTAAAGCATAAAACCTTAATGGTTGAAGGTGTTCAGTTTCACCCGGAATCCATAAGCAGTGAACATGGTCACGCCATGTTGCAAAACTTTTTGAATCACGCGGAGATGGGTGCATGAATATTCAACAAGCCTTGGCAAAGTTGCTTGAAAATGAAAGCCTGGACAGTCAACAAATGCATGACACCATGTATCAGGTGATGACAGGTGAAGCCACACCGGCACAAATCGGTGCTTTGTTAGCCGCGTTAAGAATGAAAGGTGAAACGGTTGATGAAGTGGCTGCCGCCGCCGCGGTGATGCGAGAGCTTGCAACCAAAGTTGAAGTCGATGTCGATAAAGCGATCGATATTGTGGGTACGGGTGGTGATGCTAGCAGCACGTTTAATGTATCCACTTGCAGCGCATTTGTAACCAGTGCTGCAGGTGTGCCCATTGCTAAACACGGTAATCGCTCCATATCCAGTAAATCAGGCGCTGCCGATTTTCTTGAAGCCGCCGGTATTAATATCGACCTAAACGCAGAACAAATTGCACGTTGTGTTAATGAGGTTGGCATCGGCTTTATGTTTGCGCCAAATCATCACAGTGCCATGAAGCACGCTGTTGGGCCACGCCGCGAACTGGCTGCGCGCACCATATTCAATTTGCTGGGGCCACTAACCAACCCTGCCGGTGTAAAACGCCAATTGATGGGTGTGTTCGATAAAAACTGGGTGGAGCCGTTAGCGCATGTATTACAAAAACTGGGTAGTACACAGGTGATGGTGGTGCATGGTCATAATAATATGGACGAACTCAGTATCAGTGGACCGAGTGTGGTTGCCGAACTTAAAGACGGCAAAGTTGAAAGCTATGCAATTGATCCAACAACCTATGGTTTAAGCGAAGCACCACTAAGCGCTATTCAAGTGGAAGGGGCCGAACAAAGCCGGGCCTTAATTGAAGATGTGTTGGCCAACAAGCCCGGTGCCGCCCGCGACATCGTGTTGCTCAATGCCGGTGCCGCCATTTACATCGGCGGTGCAGCTGACTCGATCGAACAAGGCGTTGATAAAGCCAGAGGCGTGCTCGAAGATGGCTCGGCGGCAAAAAAATTAACGGCGCTGGCCACATTTTCTCAGGAGCTAAACAATGGCGCTTAATTCTGATGTGCCCGATATTTTAAAAAAAATATTGGTGCGCAAACAAGAAGAAATCGCTGAACGTTCAGCGCAAAAATCGCTGAGCGAATTAACTGAGTTAGCCAACGCCGCGGATACACCGCGCGGTTTTTGCGCTGCGATGCAAAGCAGCTTGCAAGCCGGCAAATCAGCTGTTATTGCTGAGATAAAAAAAGCCTCGCCGAGTAAGGGCGTGTTGCGTGAACAGTTTGATCCGGCCGACATTGCAAAACACTACGAGCGCGGCGGGGCCAGTTGTTTATCAGTTCTAACCGATGCCGATTTCTTTCAAGGTCATGAGCTTTTTTTACAACAAGCCAGAGCGGCATGCTCACTGCCTGTTATCCGTAAAGACTTTATTATTGATAGCTACCAAGTGGTAGAGGCGCGAGCCATTGGTGCCGATTGCGTGTTATTGATTGCAGCTGCTTTGGATGATCAGCAGCTAAGCGAGCTTTATCAGCAATCGGTTGCGTTGGGTATGGATGTCTTGGTTGAAGTGCATAACAGGGAAGAGCTGGATCGGGTACTGCCGTTACAACCTATGCTGCTGGGTATCAACAATCGTGATCTACGTAGTTTTGATGTGTCGTTGAATACCACACTCGATTTACTCAGCGTTATACCTGAGCACACTGTGGTGGTGACGGAAAGCGGTATCTTAAATAAGGATGATGTAACGCTAATGCGTGAGCACAACGTTAATGCATTTTTAGTGGGCGAGGCGTTTATGCGCGCCGAAAATCCGGGCGATGCCTTGGCGGCACTTTTCGACTGACAGCGAAAAAAAACCGGCGTTTTAATACCGCCGGTTTTCTTCGAAGCTGGATATTCCAGCCACCTAAACAACGTGGCTGTGGAATTGTTTACGCCAGTTAGCGGGTGCCGTAAATAACCATGGTTTTACCGCGAGCATGAATCAGCCCTCGGTCTTCAAGTTCTTTTAATACTCGACCAACCATTTCCCTTGAGCAACCAACAATACGCGCAATTTCTTGTCGTGTAATGCGGATCTGCATGCCGTCGGGGTGGGTGATTGCATCCGGCATTTTCGCCAGATCAAGTAAAGTGGAAGCCACTCGGCCAGTCACGTCAAGAAAAGCCAGATCGCGTACTTTAACGCTGGTTTTTCGCAGGCGTGCTGCCATTTGAGTGGTTAGCGAATAAAGCAGCTCGGGCTGCTCTGCCGCCAGACGTCGGAATTGTTCGTAATTCATTTCAGCCAATTCACACTTAACGCGGGCAACCACCCAAGCGCTTCGTTGGCTGTTTTCATCGAACAAACCCATTTCGCCAAAGAAATCACCGGCACTTAAATAAGCCAGTACTATTTCTCTGCCGTCGTCATCTTCGATTACTACGCTTACAGAACCGTCAACGATGTAATACAGTGTTTCTGGCACATCACCATGATGAATTATCGTGGTTTTGGCCGGATACTGTCTTCGGTGACTGCTCCGCAAAAAGATGTCCAACCACTCTACAGGTGGCGGTGCTATTCGTGGCGCTAGCATATCCAGTCTCTCTCCGTACTCAATGTTTGCGCAAGGACCCTTCGGGCCTGGCTGATTTGTCTACTGTCAAACATTAATCGGCCGCCTTTTTGATATCTTCAATGAATTAGGTACTATTTGGCCTGCAATAACGCATCCGAGGAAATGAATACTGTGCAAGCACGTGTAAAATGGTTGGATCATATGAGCTTTGTCGCTGAATCAGGCAGTGGCCACTCAGTCGTCATGGACGGCTCCCCAGAGCACGGAGGTAGAAACCTCGGCTTTCGGCCCATGGAAATGCTGCTCATGGGACTGGGTGGTTGTACTGCGTTCGATGTAATTTTGATGTTGCAAAAGTCTCGCCAAGCTGTGAAAGATTGCGAAATTGAGCTTGATGCGAAGCGATCTGACGACATTCCAGCCGTTTTTACCGAGATTTCCGTGCATTTTAAAGTCTTTGGCCAAGGTCTCAGCGAGAAGCAAGTTGCGCGTGCTGTCAGTTTATCGTCGGAAAAATACTGCTCGGTGTCGAAAATGTTAGAGAAGAGCGCCACAATAAATGTGACTCACGAAATCATTGAAGCTGTCTAACTGTTACCTCTGAAAATAATTTCTACGCTCAGGTTACGCTTTTAAAGGCGTTTCAGGCTTTCTGCGCGTTTTGTGATTCACTTCACAGGCGAGATTGGCCCGCTGATTGCAACGGGAGGGTGCGAAAGCATAGTTTTTCTCCTCCCTCCTTATTAAGGTGGTTTACAGCGTGGCCCAATCGGGCCGCGCTGCTTCTTTTCTAACACCGCACACCACTTATGAAGGAAATTTATAGTGATCAGTGCTTGAGTCCTTACGTCTTGTCCTCTACAATGGCGGGCTAGGCTCAATTTTGAGTTCAAGTTCGAGGCAGAGTAGTGAACAAAACCACCATCAGCGCAAAACCAGCCGAAGTTAAACGGCAGTGGTTTGTGATAGACGCAGAAGGCAAAACTCTTGGCAACGTGGCGACCGAAGCGGCGCACCGTTTACGAGGTAAGCATAAGCCCACGTATACCCCTCATGTGGATACTGGCGATTACATCGTTATAGTGAATGCCGAAAAAATTGAAGTAACCGGCAACAAAGCAAAGAACAAGATGTACCACCGGCACACAGGTTACATTGGTAACTTGAAGTCGATCAACTTTGAAAAGCTTCAGCAGTCACACCCTGAAAGAATTATTGAGCTGGCTGTCAAAGGTATGCTGCCTAAGAACATCTTGGGCCGTGAAATGTACAGAAAGCTGAAAGTCTTTGCGGGCAAGGATCATCCTCACACCGCACAGCAACCAACCCCTTTGGAGATCTAGCCAGATGGCAGTTCAACAGTATTACGGCACAGGCCGTCGAAAGTCATCTACGGCTCGCGTTTTCATGAAAAACGGTTCTGGCAACATTGTTGTCAACAACAAGCCACTCGATGAGTATTTCGGTCGTAAAACAGCTCACATGATCATTCGTCAGCCGCTAGAGCGTTCTGATATGGTCAGCAACTTCGATTTCAACATCACCGTTAAAGGTGGCGGTGGTAGTGGTCAAGCTGGTGCCATCCGCTTGGGTATCTCTCGCGCATTGCTTTCATACGACGAAACTTTACGCAGTACTTTACGTGGTGCAGGCTTCCTGACACGTGATTCACGTGAAGTAGAACGTAAGAAAGTGGGTCTGCGTAAAGCACGTAAGGCAACTCAGTACTCTAAGCGTTAATATTCTCGTATCGGGCTTTCAGGTCCGTACGCAGATCAAAAAGGCTCCTTTCGGAGCCTTTTTTTATGCCCGCTTATGAGCGGTCAAATATCGAGCCCGATGTGGGGCTGAGCAGCTTGTGGTAAAGCTTACCTGCCGAAACGTCGGTCATGTTCGATAGGTAATCAGCAATCGCTCGTAGCCCTTGATCGTGGTAAGCCGCACACACATCGAGTGGCAGCAGGCGATCAGGGTTAGCCGCAAAAATCTCAAACAACGTTACCATCACTTGTTGGCCCTTGTACTGCAACATTTGCAGTTCCGGCCGCAGGATAACGTGCTGCATAACAAAGTCTTTAATAAGCAGCAAAATCCTGTAAGCCGTTGCTTGCATGGTGGCTTGCAGTTTCAGTAAAGGGTGTTCAAACCCTTCAAGCTCAACCAGCTCAATACACTTAATAAAGTAACCGACTAGGCGGCTGATCGCGTGCTTACGTGATTTTGGCGAACCGCTAAAGAGCTCCTGATTGTATTTTTGTAGCGAAGCTTTCACTGGGTTATCGTCCATTTGTTCAATAACATCAGCAACGTCGCTCATCCATCGGGACTGATCAACCAAGCCCAAGGCAAGCGCATCTTCGAGATCGTGCACACCGTAAGCAATATCATCGGCCAGCTCCATAATGCTGGTATCAAAAGGTTTGAATTGCGTTTTAAGGTGCCCTTTGGACGGCGTTTTCAGTAATAGAAATTTGTCTTTGTCGCTTTGGTTGAATGGCGCCAGAAGCCAATCGAGCACATCGGCTTCGTCATCGTAGATACATTTGGGTGGTGCCCATTGGTCAATATTTAAGTGTGCCCGCGATGTTTGCACGGCGTCGTTGCCGTGTGCACTCGCTTGTGCGTTTGTTGGGTTAGCCGAGTTGTTGGTTTCGGTTGTTTTGTAACGACAAGCCTGTGAATAGGTGGTTGGGTATTTGATAGTGCCCAACATGGTTCGTCTTGTTAAGTCTAAGCCACTGCTTGGAGAATATTCGCCTAAGCGCGCCAAAATTCTTAAGGTTTGCCCGTTTGCTTCGAAACCGCCCGCGTCCTTCATCATGGTATTCATAGCCACCTCTCCACCATGGCCAAACGGAGAATGACCAATATCGTGCGCCAGGCAAACGGCCTCAATGAGGCTGAACGATGGAATAAAGTGAGCCTGAGCGGCGTTCTCGGGTTGGTCGCGTAACCATTCGCAAATGCCGGATCCAACCTGAGCCACTTCTAATGAATGGGTTAAGCGTGTGCGATAGAAATCGGATTCACCCAAGCCAAGCACCTGAGTTTTTGATTGCAGGCTGCGAAACGATGCGCTGTGTATGATTCTGGCCCGATCACGCTGATACTGGCTGTCGTCACTGGTACTGTTAAATCCGCGCGATTGTGTCGTGGCAGCGCTTGATCTTCGTTCCAGCCATTCGCTCAATGTTCCGATCTCCTACTCTTTATATAAGTGCCCAGTATATCGAGTAACGCAAGGCTTGCCATAACTGTGTCAGCGGTTGTACTCTGCGGCGCATGGAAGAGATGCTAGATATTGTTAATGAGTTAGACCAGGTGGTAGGCCAAGAGCTTCGTCGTGTGATTCACGAAAAAGGGCTGCGTCACCGAGCTACACATATATTACTGTTCAATAGCGCGCAGCAGCTATTTATTCAAAAACGCTCAAACACCAAAGACACGAACCCCGGGCTGTGGGATACCAGCGCTGCGGGTCATGTGGATTCGGGCGAAAGTTATGAATCCTGCGCCAGTCGAGAGTTATTTGAGGAGCTGGGCGTGCAGTTGCCGCCCAGTGCGCTGCGGGAACTGGGTCGTATGGGGCCATCAAGCGACAATGGTTTTGAATTTGTGCGCGTATACAGGGCTGAATCTGATGCGCAGTTGGTGCTGGAAACGTCAGAAATACAAGACGGGCAATGGCTAAGCATTGCCGAGCTTAATGTGCTGATCGAACAGGACGCTAAACGCTTTACGACCACTTTTATTGAAATTTGGCAGGCATTCGGCCAGAGCTGATACGCGCGTGTATTTTTCACCTATTATGCTGTAAAAAATGGCCTAGGCTGGCCTCGTCTATCATTAGTTTGATCCCTTAACTGGATAACGTAATTCATCATGATTGATACCTCGAAATTAAAATTACCCGTAATCGCTGCCCCCATGTTTTTGGTGTCCGGGCCTGAACTGGTTGTTGCTTCTTGTAAAGCGGGCATTGTGGGAACGTTTCCGGCGTTAAATCAACGCACAACCGAAGGTTTTGATGAGTGGTTAACGTCGATTGAGCAATCGTTAAGCGGCGTTGATCACCCAGGCTACGGTGTCAATCTGATCGTGCATAAAACCAACCCGCGATTACAAGCCGACCTGGAAGTCTGTGTTCGACATAAAGTGCCGTTAATCATTACCTCCTTAGGTGCGGTACCTGAATTAGTGGAAGCTGTGCACGCTTATGGTGGCAAGGTTTTTCATGATGTTATTAATATCCGACACGCGAAAAAGGCGGCAGCGGCCGGCGTTGATGGCTTAATTGCTGTTGCAGCTGGTGCTGGAGGCCATGCTGGCACCATGAGCCCCTTCGCACTGATCAATGAAATCAGACAGTTTTTTGATAAAACAGTGATTCTTTCAGGTAGTTTGTCGACAGGTGCCGATGTAGCGGCAGCCAGAGTTGCCGGTGCCGACTTTGCTTATCTGGGTACGCGCTTTATTTGTTCCGCTGAAAGCCAGGCTACTGACGACAACAAACGCATGATCGAAAGAGCCAGTGCAGCAGACATTGTTTACACCGATAAAGTCTCGGGTGTTTGGGCAAACTTTCTGGCCGAAAGTATTGCCGCTGCGCAAGCGAGTAGTGAAGGATCAAAGCGTGAAGAAGAAGGGGATAAGCCCATCGACTTTGGCGAAGAATTGTTAGCACCAGAAGACGAAGCCAAGGCGTGGAAAACTATTTGGTCAGCCGGACACGGCGTTGGGTCTATAACAACATCACCCAGTGTTGCTGAAATTGTCGACTCGCTAAGCAGTGAGTATGAAACTGCAAAGCAACGACTCTAGCATCGTAATTTAAAGAGCTTTAATAATATGTCAGTTGTAATTCCCAAGCAGGCTAGTGCGGTTGTAATCGGTGGCGGTGTTACCGGTGCCAGTGTGGCTTATCACTTGGCAAAACTGGGATGGCAAGACGTTGTTCTGTTGGAGCGAAAACAATTTGCCTGCGGTACAACCTGGCATGCAGCAGGCCTTATTGGTACCGTGCGCGCTAACGAAAGTCATGCCCGTTTAACAGAATATTCCATGCGTTTGTTACACGACCTTGAAACCGAAACTGGTCAATCAACCGGCTTTCGGCAAGTGGGTAGTTTGAGTATTGCGCACACCGAAGATCGCTGGGAAGAGTTGCGACGCGTAGCTGCAATGAACAACGCCTTTGGTGTTACGCGGGTCGATAAAGTAACGCCTGAAGAAATCAAAGCTCTGTTTCCGTTGGTGGAAGTTGATGATCTTATCGGTGGTACCTTTGTGGAACACGATGGCAAAGGCAACCCGATCGAAGTCACTACAGCGTTTATTAAAGGTGCACGTTTACGCGGTGCGCAATGTTTGGAAAACGTTGCCGTTAACGATGTGCTTATCGAAAATGGTCAGGTGAAGGGTGTGGTTACCGAGCATGGCACGATCAAAACCGATTACGTCGTTAACTGTGGTGGTATGTGGGCAAGACACCTGGGCAAACAAAACAATATTAATGTGCCGCTTCATGCCTGCGAACACTACTACGCGGTTACCGAAAAACATGAGGCCGTGAGCCCCGACTTACCCGTGCTTCGCGATCACGATAAGTGCGTCTACATTAAAGAAGACGCCGGTGGTTTGCTGGTGGGTGCTTTTGAAAAAAATGCGCGGGCATGGGGCCAAAAGGGTATACCGGCCGATTTTTGTTTTGATGAGCTACCCGGTCATATGGAAGAACAGCTCATGCCTGTGCTTGAAGATGCCATGGCGCGTGTACCGATGTTAAGCGATGTGGGATGGCGTAGTTTTTTTTGTGGCCCTGAATCGTTTACCCCGGATGATCAATTTCACGTGGGTCAGGTGCCTGGCGTTAATGGCTATTTTGTAGCGGCTGGCTTAAATTCGGTAGGCATTCAAAGTTCGGGTGGTTTGGGAAAAGCATGCGCGGAATGGATGCACGATGGCATAGCCCCGTTAGATTTATGGGGCAACGATATCCGTCGTATGTACCCGTTCATGGGCACGCAGAAGTTTATTGAAGAGCGCGTAGAGGAGTCACTTGGTTTACTGTATGCGAACCATTATCCGTACCGTCAGTTTGAAACTGCTCGTAACGTACGCTTGTCGCCTATTCATCAACGTCTGGTTGAACACAATGCGTGCTTTGGGCAAACAGCCGGATGGGAACGTCCTAACTGGTTCGCACCGGCAGGCGTAAAACCAGAGTATGAGTACAGCTTTGGTCGACAAAACTGGTTCGAGTATTCAGCGGCAGAACATCGAGCAGCCAGAGAGTCGGTGGCGTTATTCGACCAATCATCGTTTTCAAAAATCATTGTTAAAGGTCGTGATGCGTTAGCGGCATTACAAAAAATATGCAGTGCTGATGTCGATATGCCGGTGGATCGCATGGTGTACACCACGTGGCTGAACCATCGCGGTGGTATTGAAGCAGACCTTACAATCACACGCTTGGCAGAACACGAATTTATGGTGGTGGGCGCGGCTGCTAATACGCACAAAGACTACGACTGGTTAGAGCGCAATATCGATCCGCAAAGCCATTGCTTTATCAGCGACGTTACGAACCAGTGGGCACTACTAGGTGTGATGGGGCCGAACAGTCGAGCGTTGCTTGAACCGCTCTTGCAAATGGATCTGTCGAGCGACAGTTTTCCTTTCGGTAAAAGTGTGATGGGTGAAATTGGCTACGCACCTGTGCGTATATCCCGTGTTTCTTTTGTGGGCGAAATGGGTTGGGAAATTTACGCACCGGTTGAAATGGCCACGCAGGTGTTTGATCGACTCTGGGAAGCTGGTGAGGGTTTTGGTTTAACCTTAGCCGGTTTGCATGCCTTAGACAGCTGTCGCATCGAAAAGAAATTTTTACACTATGGGCATGATATCGGCGACGAAGATACTCCGCTTGAAGCCGGCATTGGTTTTACCTGTGCCATGGACAAAGCCGTACCGTTTATTGGTTATGACGCTATCGCCAAACAAAAAGAAAGTGGTGCTCATTTTTCAAAGCGCTTGGTGCAGTTCGTACTGCACGATAGCGAACCGTTGTTCTATCACCACGAGCCCATCATGATGGCAGATCAGTGTGTGGGCTATTTATCGTCTGGTAACTATGGCCACACCTTAGGCGCATCGGTTGGTTTGGGTTACGTTAAACACAGCGATAAAATAACGCAGGCATTTTTGGATGATGCACAGTGGAGCATTGATGTTGGCGGTCAGCTTTTTAGCGCAACGGCAACATTGCGAGCCGCTTATGACGCCACTGGCGCGAAGATGCGTGGTGATTAACTGGCATAGACTGTAGCTGAATAGCGTCCAACAGGCGTTCAGTGAATCTTGTGAGGTCGACCTTCTAGGCGTTTTGGCGGTAGGGGGCCGCTTCGGGTGGCAGTGCTTGTTTTTCTAAAATTAGGTCAGCTGCCTTCTCAGCCAGCATAAAAACACAGGCGTTAATATTGGCGCTGGGAATCGTAGGGATCACAGAGGCATCGACAACACGTAAACCCTGCACGCCATTTAATTTGAGTTGCAAATCGACCACCGCGCGTTCGTCTCCGTCTGCTCCCATGCGAGCCGTTCCGCAAGGGTGGTAAGCTGAGCTGGCGTCCTTTCGGATGAACGCATCAATTTCTGCATCGGTTTGCACATGCATGCCGGGAAGGTCTTCGCGGCGATGAAACGGAACGAAGGCTGCTTGCGCCAACAATTCACGCCCCATCTTAATGCTCTGCCGTATTTCGGTCTTGTCTTTGTCGGTGGCTAAATAGTTGGGATCGATCAAAGGCGCGTCAAGCGGATTCGCCGATGCCAAGCGAACGGTTCCACGACTTTCCGGACGTAGCGGGCCTGCACCAAGACGATAGCCATTCTTGTGTGGGTCTGGAATCCAGTTAGCACCAAACAATATCGGAAAAAAATGGAATTGAATGTTCGGATGAGAAACGGTGCTATCGGTGCGTAGGAATGCCCCAACATGACATTGATTGACCGCTGCCACGCCGCCTTTCCAACCAAACCACTGCAGCCCAGCCCACGTCATTAAGTGCGGTTTTAAATAACGGTTAAGTGAAACAGGTTGGTCGGTTTCTACTTGTATGTGGGCTTCCAAATGATCCTGTAGATTCTCACCAAGCTGTGGTACATGTTGTACAACAGACAGGCCATGTTTCTTTAATTGTGCTTCAGGACCGATACCCGATAACATCAAAATTTGCGGTGTCCCGAATACGCCTGCCGACAGGATGACCTCTCGCGTTGCAAAAATCTTATTCAGGTTTCCGCCTTTTGAGAACTCGACTCCCATAGCCCGACCTCGCTCTGTCAACACTCGTGTTACGCAGGCACCGGTAACAACGTTTAAGTTGTCACTGTTGTTTGGTAAATGCAGATAAGCCCGTGCTGAGCTACTGCGATAGCCGTTCTCAACCGACATCTCGAACCGGCTAACGCCTTCTTGCTGAAAGCCGTTAACATCATCGGTGAGTTCGTGACCAGCCTGTTGACCAGCTTGCAAAAAAGCTAAGTTGAGCGGATTCAGTTCCTGCTGTGTTTTAACACCAACCACGCCGGTGTTGCTGCGAAATTTGTTTGCAGCGCCATCGCGACGCTCAAATTTTTTAAAATAGGGTAAACATTCAGCGAATGACCAGCCAACACAACCATCTTTTGTGGCCCAATCGTTATAGTCTTGTGGATTGCCACGTAAGAACGTCATGCCGTTTATAGAGGAAGACCCACCAAGCACTTTGCCTCTTGGTTGGTCAATGCGACGACCGTTTAAATGGGCTTGTGGTTCTGTCTTGAACCAGTAATTGAATTTACTGCTCGGTTTAAACGCTGAGCGTAAGCCCGCTGGCATCTGCAATATCCAGTTTCTGTCATCACCGCCATGCTCCAGTAATAAAACAGAGTACTGACCGTCTTCACTGAGTCGATGAGCAAGCACACAACCGGCGGTGCCAGCACCGACAATGATGTAGTCAAAACTGGGCTTCATAAATAGTCTTCTTCAAACAACGCAGACGCGGCATCTTTTCTTTGAAGATACCTTAATACTGCCAATTGTTGTGAACTTCAGGGTGGTAAATTACCGGGTACTAAATGGCAAAACCAATACCGTTGTTCATCCGCTACTCACTTTTTTCTTTTTTAGAGACATCTCGCCAACTTTTAATGCCGAACCAAGCGAAAACCGCTGCAATTGAACCGAATATTGCGCTAATAAACGCAATGATAGGATCTAGCTTAGAAATGAAACCAGTGATCCGTTGCAGCGGGGATACGTCAACAGTAATAATCTGCCGATCGGCGAGCGCTTTTTCCTCTCCTATGCTTTTACCGTCCTTAGTTGCAATCACATACAAGGACACTTCCAGTTGATGTTGGCCACCGCGCGTGGGCGTGACACTCCAATCCCAACGCGTAGGGTTTAGTTTAGACAGTGTGCGTCGTTGCCGACCAGGAGGAGATATGTCGAATGCCGGGCCCACAATTTCCGCTTCCATGACCAAAGAAGTTGGTGTGGTGCCTTGAACCTGAGTACCGCTTAGCGCATTGAGTTCAGTTGTAAAATTTGTAGAACCTGTCGTGTCTAAAACTAAAGCGATAGTCTGAGGTTCTGACGCTTGCATTTCGGAAGGTGCGTTAAATGCGTAATCAGCCGTTTGCAATTGCGAAAAAAAGTCTTGACCTAGGCATGCGCCACTTACGGCTAGACCGTCGCAGCTTGGGGCAGGTTTCATAACTTTCGAAAACTTAGGCGTCGGTCGGGGTGGGGGTGTAGCAGGTTCAGAAACCACGACGGGTTCTACAGATGCAGTGGTTGCTACAGAATCTGCAGGCGTAGAAACTACCACAGAGTCCACAGATGCCGAGCCCATAGCAGAATCTGTTGGTTCAGCCATCGCCATGGATTCTACTGAATCCGATGAAACTGATTGTTCTGAGTTGGTTTTAAGAAAAGTAATAATGCCGGCGGCAATAAGACCGACGACCCCAAGAATCAATACAACGCTTGAATTGCTTTTATTTTTGAGCACGGTATTTAATTCACCCAATAGAAAATGTTAATCGATAAGTGTTATCTTTTTTTTCGCAAGTGTCATCACCTAGTCAGGTAGTATTGCTTAAATAGGTGTTCTCCGACTGGTTCGAAGTAAGATAGCGTTCACTATTGCTCTTATGTTTCGCTAACTTGCGATTCTTTGAGTTTTAGAATTTAGTTGTCTTTTAACCCAGACCCCAATTCAGTCTGTGTATCTAACCAGCGTTTTAAACCCGCTATTGCAAATTCTGTATGGTGCGCTTGTTGTGCCAAGGAATAGCGATAGGTTGCACCTACAGGGCAAGCGTTTCTGGCATGACAACTTTGCGCACAGGTGGTGTTTTCAAGTTGTTGGTAATCGCTACAGCGTTTTATGTCGAAGTCTGCAATGCTCGATACAGCTTGTGTTGGGCAGGCACTAACACACGGTGTGTCTTTGCAGCTAAGGCAAGGCGATGTCATATCGTTAGTTTTTCCTACCTGAAAAATAGCCGGTATGGCTCCTTCAAAATAGAATACACATCGATAGGCAAACCATGGTCCGTACTCATGATGCAAACCTAAGCCCAAAGGTGATGAAGCGTGCGTCCAACCCAACAAATTGCCCAACTGCATGAGTGGGATATTGTGAGTGGATGGATAAAGAATTTTATGATGTGTCTGCGAAGCGCGTAGTTGCATCATGTCGATTAGCTGTAGTGCTACATTTAAACTTAGCGCATCGATTGGGTTTTCAGCATTGTGCAGTAAAGGACTTTTCTCCAGCGCTCCCCAAAAACCAGGTCCGGCATTTGCGATAACGGCAAGGCTTCCGTGTTGAGGGTGTTCAATGCCGGTTGCGTGCAGCTGTGTTTGAATAGACAAGCTGCACTCTTCAACAGCGATAGCGCCGGCGATAAGCCCATGCGTTTTCAGTAGCTCGTTAATGCCTTTGTTATCCAATGTATTTTCTCTTTAAGCTTGCTCGTCGCTGTTGCCAATTTACTGACTAAAAATAAGCGCAATTGGTAACGATAGTTTACACAAACGCTTTAAAATCTCAGTATTTAACGGTTTTTAACCGACTTCACCCATGAAAACGCGTTGGTAGCACTTATGATAAATGCAGGAGTTTACGGGATGGTTAGCAGTCTATTTATTTGGATGAACGCAATTTGCTCCGCTGGTTAGATACTCTCTTTGAGTTTTGGTTGTCCCAGCGTTTACCAAATACCGTTTACGAAATTACAGAGGGTTTATCAAATGTTAGGTACTATTATTTCAGCATTACTTGGCGGCGGCGGTGGTTTTCTCGGCGGCGAATTAGTTCAGAGCCTTGGTATGGTAGGCAACGGTGGCATGCTTGATCAGCTCGCTGGCCCAATAGGCGGATTACTCGGTGGCGGCGCTATTGGTGGTTTACTTGGTCGTGGTGGTGATGCTGCCGCAGCCGGTGCTGATGCAGCCTCTGGCAAGCTTAATATTGGCCAAATGATCGGTGGTTTAGCCGGTGGTGCAGGTGCAGGTGCGATTTTACAGTCTGTGCTTAGTATGATTACCTAGTTAGCATGATTGCATTGCCGGATTCACCAAAATCCTAATATGCGCAGCTTCGGGCAAATAGGTAGCTGATCGTTATTCTGTACTGTCTGTAGTTATCATGTTGTCAGTAAAAAGAGCGCGAAGAAATTCGCGCTTTTTTTCGTTCAGCTTTCTTATTTTTCGTTTGATTTTAACGGGAATCGGATATTTGTCAGCGCGAGCCGAAATTTAACGCTAGCACTGGTTTGCCTCGTTTATACTTAGAACAACATCAGTCGGCTGAGAATTTTTCGCTCATGAACTATTGGTTGTTTAAGTCTGAACCCGATGCGTTCAGTA
>CALDTX010000041.1 GCA_937923565.1 uncultured Granulosicoccaceae bacterium
ACTCTGCAATCTGCCTGCCCAAAGCCTTCGTTTAAGATCATGTCCATGGCAGCGGTTACCATAGGGTGGTCCCAGGTAATGAAGGTAAACTCTTCACGCGTTAAGGCTGTATCGCGTTTAAAAGTGATTGTTAATCCGCTGTTGGGTAAGTACGGAAATTTCTCCACTTGCATATTATCGCTAGGGTGAATAATCCAACTGTCGGTTTGCTCTTCAACGTTAACGCCGAAACGATCAAACACCGCTAGCATGAAGTCTTCGAGCCGGTAGTCGCGTTCTGAGCGGGCCAGCGTATCCAGGTGTTCCTGAATGCGCTCTGGTCTGTTTGAATTGAGTTCTAACAGTCTGTCGCGGCCAGCTTCGAGTTGTTCACTAAGCTCTTCTGACAATGCTTTAGTGTCGGACAACAGCTTGTCCATGTTGTCTGGCATCGCTTGATGTTCTTCTACATGCACAACGGCCTTATGCAGTTCTCCACCCATACGTTTAATGATGCTTGAACCTGTTCTGCAAATAGATTCAAACGCATTTAAGCCATGGTGATACCAATCCATTAAGAAGTGATCGAGGCTGCCTTCAACATAGGGCACATGGATTTGTATGTCTTCCGTTTGACCAATGCGGTCGAGACGGCCAATGCGTTGTTCCAGTAGGTCGGGTGCAATAGGTAGCTCGAATGTCACCAGATGGTGTAAGAACTGAAAGTTTCTTCCTTCACTGCCTATTTCAGAACAGAGCAGTAAACGGCAGTCATCTTCAGGGTCAGAGAAATAAGCGGCTGCTCTGTCTCTGTCGACGATGGTCATGTCTTCGTGGAACTGAGCGGTGCTAACACCTGCAACTCGCAGGTTTTCGGAGATAGCTTGCACGGTTTGCATTTCAGAGCAAATGAGTAAAACCTTGGCGGGATAAACTGTCGATAAAAATTCGATCAACCAAACGGCAATAGATTCCGCATCGTTGTGATCGATTTTATGTGCATGGAACAATCGTTGCGGAAAGCCTTGTATTGCGCTTCGTGTGTTTCGAAACAATAATCGGCCGGTGCCATGTCGGTCGATGAGTTTGTCGATAAGGTTTGGCCCAAGTTCGCTCATGGCCAGTGCGGTATCGGTACTTAAGGTGGCTTTTTCGTTGTCGGTAAAAGCTAAATTTAAACCGGATTCTACCTGCGCAATTTCCGCTTCATCCAAGGCTTGATCCTGACTCAGCTTATTCGCAATGCTGGCAACCCAGGCAAACGAGGCCTCTTCGGTCTGATATGTTTCAAGGTCGTTAAAGCGTGCTGGGTCGAGTAATTTGAGGCGGGCAAAGTGCCCAGCTTGGCCCAACTGTTCAGGTGTTGCGGTAAGCAATAGAACCGATGGCACTTGTGCTGATAGCTCATCCACCAACTGGTAGGCCACCGAAGGATTGCCAGGTTCCCAACTTAAATGGTGAGCTTCATCAACAATCAACATATCCCAGCCGGCACTAAGAGCAGCATCAGCGATAACATCGTCTTCTAGCAAGGTATCGGTGCTACAAAGGACCAGTTGTTCGGCCAGAAACGGATTGCCCGATGGGGCCGAGGGCTCCAATTCTGCATAGCGCTCGCCATCCATGATGCTGAATTTCAAATTGAATTTGCGGAGCATCTCAACCAACCATTGATGCAGCAGTGCAGGCGGTACAACTATAAGCACCCGCGACACCTGTTGATTAATTAACTGAGAATGAAGGATTAAGCCTGCTTCGATGGTTTTACCAAGCCCAACTTCATCGGCCAGTAAAAGCCTGGGGTTGGCTCTTTTGGATGCCTCTACTGCAATATAAATTTGGTGGGCCAGTAGCGATATTCTTGCGCCAACCAGCCCTTTGATGGGCGAGCGGGCCATGGTGTTCTTGTGTTCGAAAACCTGACGACGCAGTGCAAACCAGCGGTGTCCGTCCAGTAGTCCGGCGAAAAGCCGGTCGCGCGGGGACCTGAATTGCAGGAAATTGTTGAGGTTGGATTCTGGCAGTCGCTCAATTTCTGATGTGTCGTCCCGAACACCAATGTACGTAAGTATGCCGTTGTCTTCTTCTATGGCATCAACCGTCAGGTTCCATCCGTCGTGGCTTGCGATGGAGTCGCCTACCGAAAACTGCACACGGGTTAGCGGTGCTGTTTCTTTGGAGTAGATACGGGTATCGCCAGTGGCAAGGAATAAAACCGTAACTTTGCGTAGCTCTTCATCGATGATGGTGCCGAGGCCCAAGTCTGACTCAGTATCGCTAATCCAGCGTTGGCCAACAGTAAAAGTATTTGTCATGTAAAGCGTGTGTCTTTATTGTTTTACGAGATCGGTAGTTGTCTTATTTTTAAACCAGTTTTAATCATTAAAGCGCTGATGCGCCCACCAATCTCAATATCGGTAATGTGCGTACTGTTAACCGACTGATGATAAAGCCTGTAAACGCTCAAAGCACGCCCAAATTTGGTTAATTCTCGAAAAAGCCGCCAATTTTCATCATTTCGCCGTTACTCGGTGGCATTCGACGGATTACGTAGCGTGGTCAAAACTGCGTTGATTCTCGAGAATTGCATCCGATTCAATTCGTTTTTTTTAGGTAGTCGGCTATTGTACAGCGAAGAAACCTTGTATTTGTGTGTCAATGTACCTATATTGGCTTTGTTGGGAGGAATTTTCCAAGCAACGTAGAACAGCTTTGTATGGGATGATCCAATCAAAGCATCATTTTTGAGGTTGGTCCAATTGTAACAACGAGCGCTCGCTCGGATGCAGCACTGTTAAAGTCCTTTTATCCTTCGTTCGTTCTCTGTCCACAAATCCAATCTAGTAATTTATAAGGGTATTATCTTGAGTACTGGTACAGTAAAATGGTTCGATGCAGCCAAAGGTTTTGGTTTCATCGCTCCTGAAGAAGGTGGAAAAGACGTATTTGTTCACCACACAGCAATCACTGGAGACGGCTACAAAACTCTCGACGAAGGGCAGAAAGTAAGCTTCGACATCGAGCAGGGTCAGAAAGGGCCAGCAGCGGTTAACGTCGCAGCGGTCTAATTTGTAGCCATTAAATTGTTGTAAAAATGAAAACCCCGCTTCGGCGGGGTTTTCGCGTTCTGGGGTGAGCAAAGTGCGGCTTTAAGTTTGTGCTGAGGAACCTTTGAGTTTCTGCCCGTCGGTTGCAGGCTTGATCATCCATTTTCTAAGCAAAGAAACAATCGGTTCTACAACCTCCAGCTGAGCAAATAGGCTGGCGCTGTCGTCGGTGAACACTTCAGTTCTATCCAGATGCTTAATTGAGTAAGCATCATTGTTGTTGCCCACCGTCATCACCTTTGCATAGTTTTTTCGATCCAACTGAACGACAGCTGCGGTATTGAAGTTTCCAAACGGGTAGGCGAACGTGTTTGAGTTTGTAATTTCGTCGCAGCCTAAGCTGTCCAATTGAACTTCAAGTTCATGTGCCGAACAGTTTTCAAGATTGTAGTGATCTTTAGTGTGGAATCCGAACTCGATACCTTGCGCTTTCATCTGTTCAATTTCAGCAGGATTTGCATACAGTGCAGCGTTTGTAAGCTGTGGAAATTTTTCTCTTAGTGCTGAACTTAAAGTCTCGATTTCACTGGGCGTGAAGGTGTTTTGTACTCTTGATAAAATGTCTTCAGCCGATGTTAACGATGCAAGCGTTGGAAAACGAGATACCACTTCAAGTGTTTGTTCAAAGTGTTTTTGTAGAGCGCCATTGAGCAAATTAACCCAAACCAACTCGCCGTTAACGGCGCGAGTGATTAAGTAAACACAAGCTGACATATTGCGCTCAACCAGCGCAGGCACGGCATGTTGGTAAACGCTGTGGTAGCCGTCATCGAACGTGATGACCAAAGCGCGTTCCGGGAGTTCGCGTTTAACCAACGTACTCATTGGCACGACATTGTAGTAACGCTGAAAGTAGTCCAAATTGGCTGCGAAAGTTTGTGATGAAACCGATACGTTCAAACCCTTGGTAAAAGGGTCTTCGACGTCTTCAACCGCATGGTAGAGCAGGGCGCGAACTTTATTGGCGCGCAGCTTGATAATCGGTTTTGCCAGTCCGAGTCGATACAGAACGACGCCGACGATGCGTAGCGCTTTTCGCAAGGCGTTGTTGGGCTTGCCGTTGCTCATGTGCTTAGCTTTTCGCCCATTGATCGAGCGTTGCAAGCACTTTGCGCTCTGCAGCTACGGTGCGGTGAATCCAGCGGAACTCCCGACCGAGTGATAAGTCTTGAGGGTGGTATTCAATGGTGCCGTTCAATGCGTCTTGCACGGCTTGTAAATACAGCCGCGTGCCTGTTTTTACCCCTTTGGCAAAAAGATCGGCCTCGGAATCGCCTTTCTCGTATTGCACTTTCCCGGTATAGACGATGTCGCCACCATCAACTTCTGCAACTAGCTTATGCACAGTGACACCAATATTCTCAGGATCGTTATAGTAGATGGGCCAAAACAGCGTACTGTCACCACGGTATTGAGGCGATAATCCAGTGTGCATATTAAGGGTGACCGAACCTGCCAAGCGAAAAATATTGTCACGTATTATTCGGGTACCGTAGACCACAATGATCTGCGGCTTAAGTTGTTCGATGATGCGCTCACATTCGGTCCCGTTATGATCGGGTACAACAACCCGCCGATCGCCACCGGGCATTTGTGTAACTGGCTCTCCGCTAAATAGTGCGTTTTCCAACGCTTGAGCATCTGGCCCGTAGGCTTTCCCATAGCGTGCTCGACGAATACGTTCCAGGTAATTGCCGCGTTTGAGCGTGCGTTTGATCTTGGTTGCAATGGAGCGTTTTTGAGGCTCTTCACTGATAATTTGCGTGACTTGGTCACCGAAGTGCTCAAGGAAGGCGTTAACCAGATACCGATGTTCTGGGTTGCCGTCCATGGTTTGGCCGCCAACCAAAATTACTATACTCATAGCCCTACCGTACTTTCTGATAGCGAGGCCGATCGAAATCGGCGCAGCGATAACATCACCACCCAGGTTGCAACGAAACATTCAGCCAGCAAAATGCCAAGAATCGACCATTGAATCGGGGCGTAATACAGCAAGACACTGACCAAGGTCAGGCTCATGATCGATCCGTACACGGTTGCCAAAGCCAGTTCCCTAAAGGCTCTCAGCGACTGCAGCGCGGCAAAAGGGCCGTTCTGCACTGCTGAAACCAGCGTTATTACCGCCCATAGCAGTACGATGTTGCGCATTGGGGCATCACTGTATTTTTCGCTGTAAAGCCATTCATCCAGCAATGGCCACGCCAACATTGTGAGCAAAATTAGCCCGCTAACTGCTATTACCGACAAGCCGCTGGCCATGAGCATTTGCCGTTTGGCCGCTGACGCGCGATTTTCTGAGATTGCCAATGACATTTCTGGCTTTATGACATTTTGAATGGTCGTGAAAATGACGCGTACAGGTCCGAAGATGACAAATCCAGCGGCTAAAGGGGCATAGGCTGCAGGGCTTTTCAAGGCAGAAACCACCAAACTATGCGCTTGCGACACCACAACGGTTGTTACGGCGCCAATAAGCGCCCATTTTGTCTGGCTCCACAAAGGTTTGTAATTATCAAAGGCTTTTAGCAGTGGTTGCAGGCTAATGGGGTTCGGTAGTCGCCCAACTTCAAGCAGAACCGCAGCAGCGTTAGCCAGCGTCAGTGCCGTGAAGATATCAACAGCGCTTAACCCGGGCTTTAGCATCGTCATAAACAGAATGATTAAAGCGCCGCTGGTGACATACAACGCGTCGCCATACAGTACGGCAATAACATCAAACCGCGCATACCCGAAACTGCGGCTGTACTGACGAGCCAGGTAAGTAACGATAAAAAATAAGCTGGCGATTAACACGTCGAAGTCGATACCTTCGCCGGCAGCTGCCATGCTCACGAGTACGCCAATTGTCAGCATGCAGCCCAATAAAAATGCCATTAGTGTGGTTAACATCGACTCATAATGCGTGCGTTCCACATTGGACTTAGCCGCAGGGGCATACACGCACAGTGGCGTCGATACCAGCGCGTTGCCAACAGAGGATGTAATGATGGCCACAACAAAAGTTAAGGCATAAATGCCGAAATCGCCAATATCGAGCAGTCGCACCAACATTAAATTCAAGACGAAATGAAACCCGCTGACCAATCCCTGGCTGAAAACAGCAGACAGGTAGCGAGGTAAAGCCGCCAGCTTGGGGCTGATATTTTTAATTGCTTGTTGCTGACTCATTTACATATTGCTTCAGGTGATGCAGTGCAACACCGCAATGTTCCAAAAATTAGCGAGGGATATTCCCTTTATCGACGAATTGCTTGGCTTCCGTTGCCAAATACTGTGGCAGCACATCAGCTGTGTGACCGATTACCCTTTCTCTGGTTATATCGTGGTTTCAGTAGATAGTTTAGCTCGCTATAGCCAGCTTGCATGTGCGACAAATTACCAAATAATGGGTCGTTTACTACCTAATGCGCCAGTGTTTATGTGACGCGGTTCGCACTAATGCTAGTCACTGCTATCCTATTGGCTGACTGAACAAGCTCTTGAATGGAAGGTTTACCGGTGAATATCCTTGTTATTAATTGTGGGTCCTCCAGTGTTAAGTATGCGCTGTTTGACGGTCATGGAAAAATGGTTAAAAGTGGCAAGCGAGAGCGATTGGGGCGTCAGTCTGAGCAGCGCGCTCAAACGCACCAACAAGCGGTTGCGTCCATCATGGACGACATAGCCGCGTTCTCCATCGATGCTGTTGGCCACAGAGTGGTGCATGGCGGCTTGGATTGTCAGCAGTCCATGCTGATCGATGAAGCCGTGTTGGCAGCGATTGAAAAGCATATCCCTGATGCACCCATGCATAACCCGTTTAGCTTGGCAGCCATACACGCTGCGAAAAATAATTTGCCTGATGTTCCGCACGTTGCCGTTTTTGACACAGCGTTTCATTCAAAAATGCCCAGACGTGCCACGCAATATGCGATCGATCAAGACATCGCCACGCGCTTTGGCATTAGACGCTTTGGTTTTCATGGCATTTCCCACGAATATGCGGCCGGTATAGCCGCGCAATTTCTTGAGCGACCTATCGATGAACTCAGGCTAATTACGCTGCACTTGGGCAATGGTGCCAGTGCTTGTGCGGTGGAATTCGGTCGTTCGTCAGAAACCAGCATGGGTAACACACCATTGGAAGGTTTAGTGATGGGAACGCGTTCCGGTGATGTCGATGCAGGCGTTTTGCTAACGTTGTTAAGAAGTGGTGAGTTCACGGTTGAAGAACTTGATGAACTGTTAAATCAGCAAAGTGGTTTGGCAGGCCTGTCCGGTTTGGGTAACGACTTACGCGAGATTGAACTTGCAGCTGCTGAAGGCAATGATCGTGCGCGCTTGGCAATTAATGTATTTGCTCATCGGGCGCGCAAATACATTGGTGCTTACGCGGCTGCAATGGGCGGTGTTGATGCCATCGTTTTTACCGGCGGCATTGGCGAAAATAGTGCGAGTATGCGCGCCAGAATCTTGCAGCGGCTCGAGTTTTTAGGCGCTGTGTTGGATGATGATTTGAATCGCGATGCCATGGTGGCAAACGATCAGGACTTTGCAGTAATTACCACTGAACGATCCCGCGTTGAAGCCATCGTTGTTAAGACTAACGAAGAACTAATGATCGCCAAAGAAACACAGAAGGTGGTGTCTGAGTCGCAGGCGATTGCCCCTAAGCCCATACCTATTGCCATCAGCGCACGACATTGCCATTTGACCAAAGAAACGTTTGCGACGTTGTTTGGCGAGGATGCAACGCCCACAGTGTACCGAGAGCTGTCGCAGCCCGGGCAGTATGCCTGTGAACAGCGTGTAAACTTGATTGGTCCGCGCAATCGTATCGATAACGTTCGTGTATTGGGCCCGTTGCGTAGTGTTGATCAAATTGAAATATCACGCACCGATGAATTTAAACTGGGCGTTGATGCACCCGTTAGAGACTCCGGCAATATTCGTGGCTCAGCGCCAATTACGCTTGAAGGGCCAAAGGGTCGAATGCATTTATCGGAAGGGTTAATTTGTGCAAGAAGGCATATTCATATGCACCCTGATGATGCAGCCACCTATCAGGTTAATGATAAAGACGAAGTTGCAATAGCGATTAAAGGTGGTGTTAGAGACTTAATTTTTGGTGATGTACTTATTCGTGTAAAAGACAGCTATGCATTGGAAATGCATATCGATACTGATGAAGCCAATGCCGCTGAGTTAAGCAGGGCTTCACAAGGTGATTTACGCGTACCTGATATCGATGACGACTTGAACGATGATAGCTGTGTAACTGCAACGGATGCACAAGCTGTGGTTGTTGATGTGGTTAAAAGGCTTAAATAACCGCTAATTTAAGCTGCAGGCCTTAAAGCCTGCAGCGTACCACTCACTTGTTTGTCGAGGGCTCTATTTACTCAGCAACCAATTCTACCCGGCGGTTTTTGCGACGGCCGTCAGCCGTTTTATTGTCAGCAATTGGCTTGCTTTCGCCGTAAGCCTTAGCAATGATTCGATTCGCCTTAATACCGGTTTTAATCAGATACTGCTGCACCGATTCTACGCGTCGTTGAGACAGCGCCTGATTGTATTTTGCAGACCCTGAGCTATCAGTGTGTGCCGATAACGTAATTTGTTTTGACTCGCAGGTAGCCAGCACATTAGACACGTTATTAAGTACAACCTTAGCAGTCACCGTAAGTTTGGCGGAATTGTTCTGGAAGGTCACGCCGTCCAGCACGCCTGCGAAAGCGTCACAAGGGTTGGCTTTTGGTTTGGGTACAGGTTTTGGAATAACCACTTTCGGTAGTTCAATCTTTGGCTTTTCAACAACCACGGGTGCTATTGGTTGAGCGGGTGCTTCTGGCTCGCGTTCCTCGCGTTGGCCAAATCGATAAATTAATCCAAGTTGCGCATATTGTGCATCTTCTTCATAGGCTATGCCTTCTGCCCGCAAGCCAAAGCCTGAAGGCGTCATGTATTCAATGCCTGCGCCAAACAGAATGTGAACAGCATTGTCTTTAACATAGGGCACATCATCGCTTGCGCTATTTTGAAGCAGACCCAGACCGATTCGCCCGTAAGCGGATAATCCGGTTCGTTTGTAGTTGTGTCGGTTTTTACCGGCGTACACCAGAACACTGGCACCATGAATACGGTAGTTGATACTACCTTGAGGGGATAGTCCGGCAGCGCCTAAATCTGCACTGTGTAGCTCTACAGAAAATATACGGTTTAGATCCATCCCGAGCGTAAACTGCATGCCGGTGTCGACGCGTTGGTTAACATCGAATGTCGACACTTCACTGGTGTCGGGTTCCAGCTGGCTTTTGCCAATGCCGAAGCCTGCATAGATGTGCCGTTGTATGCGATCTGGCTGATTGACTTGAGTTGCAGGCTCGGATGCAGTGGAGTTTGCAGGCTTTGCCTCCACAGAGGTTGTGGCTTTCGCGTCGTTAACTTGTTCGTTTAATAGGGTATCGCCATTGCTCTGCGGTTGCCCCTTTGATGCACAGCCCGATACAAACACAGTGGATAAAAGCAACGATCCAACAACAGTCATTTTGTTAATGCTTTTACAGTGCATAGAGCTCGCCAACGATCGCTGTTTAAGTAAGTCAAAACATCTCAACGCAAAATTGACGCCATAAGCCGCTGTTTAGTCTCGTGAATCTAAACTTTGATTCCTCTGTGAACTTTGATGAATTGTTTCGCCTTCACGTTTAATAAATCACGCTTTGTTTTACCTGCAAAAGCGCTGTTGAGGGCGATCTGGTGGCAAACTGTGCACGGCAGCTTATGCTATCAACGCGGCCGGTGGCTGAGCCTGTTTTTAGTAGAAATTGCCTAGTTGGCACATCCGAATGTCAAAATCATCAGTATTAAAAGAAAACGCAGGAAACTCTATGAAAACTGGCATTGTTTGGTTCAGACAAGATCTACGGCTAAGTGATAACCCTGCGCTCCGTGCTGCTTGCAAGGAATGTGATCTAATTGTGCCGTTGTTTGTGGCTGAGCCGGGTAGTCAATCGGTGGCGAATTTGGGGGCTGCGAGTAAGGTCTGGTTGCACCATTCTTTAAGGGCATTGAAAGACTCACTGGAAGCTCGAGGTTCTACCCTGCTATTTCTTGAAGGTGATGCAGAAGAACTGATCGCAGCAGTGGCCCAATTTTTCAAAGCCGATGCTCTGTACTGGAATCGTTGCTACGATCCTGCCGCAATAAAACGCGATAAAAAAATAAAAAAGCAGTTGCAGCAGCTGAATCCCAAAAGCTTTAACGCGCTGTTAAACGAAGAGCCTTGGAATACGGTAAAAGCAGACGGCACCGCGTATAAAGTTTTTACGCCTTATTGGAATGCCAGAACGAAATCGCTGCCGGGCGAGAAACCGCTAGCTGCGCCTTCCACCATTGCTTGCTCTGAGCAAATCCGTGGTTTAGTGAACAGTCGGCAAAAAAGTCGGCAAAAAAAGTTACCGCTTAAGCATCTGGATCAGCTCTCATTGCTGCCTAAGCTTACTTGGCATGAACCCATGATGTCGGGTTGGACGGCCGGTGAAAATGGTGCGAAGCGAACACTAGACGCTTTTTTGAAAAAAAATGCGAGTGACTATAAACAGTACCGTGATATTCCATCCGTAGATGGTACTTCCAGGCTATCCACCCATTTACATTTTGGTGAGATCAGCCCGCGCACCGTTTTTTATAAGCTGCTGAATGGTCGTCGTGATGTATCAGAACTTAATGAAGGCGAGCACACGTTTGCCAAAGAGGTGATATGGCGAGAGTTTGCTTACAGTTTGTTATTTCATTTCCCGCATACCATTACCAAACCACTGAATGAAAAGTTCGCCAATTTTCCTTGGGAGTCTCGTTATGGCAAGCATTTACGTGCTTGGCAAACAGGGCAAACGGGTGTGCCCATTGTTGATGCAGGTATGCGTCAACTGTACGCAACAGGTTGGATGCATAACCGTGTGCGCATGATTGTTGGATCGTACTTAGTGAAAAATTTACTGATACCGTGGCAAGAGGGCGAGCGCTGGTTTCGCGACACCTTACTTGATGCTGACTTAGCAAGCAATGTCATGGGTTGGCAATGGGTTGCAGGATCAGGCGCTGATGCAGCGCCGTATTTTCGGGTGTTTAATCCGGTGCTACAAGGTGAGAAATTCGATGCCAAAGCAGAGTATGTAAAACAATGGGTTCCGGAATTACGCAATGTTGAGTTGCGCTATATACATAAACCCTGGGAACTGACCTCAGCACAAAAACGGTCGCTAAATTACCCAGAGCCGCTGGTAGACCTAAAACAAAGCCGTCAGCGAGCGCTGATGTCTTACGATCGAATAAAGTAAGCGTCCTCTCTGCGTTGTCAATGCATGCTGACAAGCCAGTGTTTTGTCAACCTGCATAGACAGTGTGATAGTTCATGGATGTTGGCTTCATTGTTATTGTAAAAGTGGCTATCGTTGTTCTCAATGTGCTCATGCATAATGATGTAAGGGTTTTTAACCAACCGGTACCTGATCATCATGTTGAAGTTATTCCAGGTTGACGCATTTTGCGAAACCTTGTTCGAAGGTAATCCAGCCGCTGTAGTGCCCTTAAAGTCTTGGCCCTCAGACACCTTGCTGCAATCCATTGCTGCGGAAAACAACTTGGCAGAAACTGCTTTTCTGGTACCTGCTCAAGAAGGTTGGGAGCTGCGTTGGTTCACACCCAGCGCTGAAGTTGCGTTATGCGGCCATGCAACGTTGGCCAGTGCGCATGTGCTGATAAATCATTATGGTGCCGATCAAGCCGTGCTCAATTTCTACACGCGTGAGTCCGGAACCTTGTGCGTTAGTCGTAATATCGACAACTCTTTAAGCATGACGTTTCCCGCTATTGCCTTGCAGCCGGTTGAAGATCAGAGTGAGCTCGCGAATTTACGCGAGGCGTTAGGTGTTGCAGCGGAGGCGATTCTCAAAGGGTGCTATTCAGCGCAGCAGTTCGACTACCTAGTGGTTGTCGAGGATGAAAAAACGCTTCGAAACTACACACCTGACATCGCTAAACTCAAACAACTGGGAAGCCGAGGGGTCATTGTTAGTGCAAAGGGGCAAAGTTGCGATTTCGCATCCCGTTATTTTGCACCGAACGTCGGCATCGACGAAGACCCAGTTACCGGCTCTGCTCACTGTTTGTTGACGCCATATTGGGCGCAGGTGTTGCAGAAAACTACCCTGCAGGCCAAGCAGTTATCGGCACGTGGAGGTACGCTTCGGTGTGAGTTAGTGGACGAACAAGTGATCCTGACGGGACATGCTGTGGAGTATTTGGTCGGCCAGCTCAATATCAGTGGCGTTTGAGCGATCAAATGGAACTTTTGAAGGTCGATAGCGCCTGAGTGTCAAGTCCACAGCATTTTGAAACCTATGTACCGTCTTCGTTTGCACAATCTTCATCTACGGCTGTTAGCGGTTTGCGCTGCGGTGGTTCCTGCGCCAACGATTAAACCTGTGTCTTTGGCCACCTCGATGGTGGTCGCTCTGTCATTGATGATGACATCCGGGGCACAGGCTCAGGGCGTCAAAGTCATTGAGCTGTTTACTTCGCAAGGATGTTCGTCATGCCCGCCGGCCGATGAGCTGTTGGGCGAATTTATGTCGAATCGAGACGATGTACTGGCATTGGAGTTCCATGTTGATTATTGGAATTCGCTGGTGTACGGAGCGGATGGTAGTTGGACAGACCCCTTCTCAGCACCGGAATACACTGAGCGTCAAAGAATTTACCGTTCCAAAAAGCTGCGAGGCAGAGAAGGCGTTTACACACCGCAGGCAGTGGTTAACGGATCATTTGTTGCCGTAGGTTCCGACAAAAGGCGTTTAAAAAAAGAGCTGAACCGAGCGGCAGAATTACCTTTAAGCTTGCAGCTCAATGAGGATGACTCGCAGCTGCTAGTAACGATAAAGCCTACTGAAGACCGGCCCTGGACCGATCTGGAAAAGCAGGCTGATGTGGTTTTCGTGCGTTTTATCAAACAAGTTGAAACGGAAATCACAGCGGGTGAAAACCGCCATCTGACGATCGCTAATCATAATGTGGTGACACACATAGAACCTATCTCCGCCGATAGTCGTGGTGAATACCGTGTAAACCCCGAAACGTCGGAAAACGAAGGCTGCGCGATTTTAGTCCAACCGCGCAATTTGGGACCTATTCTCGGTGCCGCTGTTTGTCCGTGAGTCCAAGGACAGCAAGCTGTTATCAACGTTCCGGGTTTGGGTGCGGTTAAGGTTGCGCCTACAGGCTTGCCTAACCGACATGGGCAACTTCGCTGCGGAGTGCTATCTTTAAAGGCTAACTTCAATACTTAGGGTATCCCCTTGCGCTGGTTGCTAGCACTGTTTATTTTGATGGGTTCGATGAGTGCCGAGGCAAACCGTTTTTATGGTGAGTTTCAGTTCGGTGTGGCCGGAGTGAGGCACTCGGAACTTAACTTTTATCCCTCGTTTGGCAGTGTGTCCGCTGGGCTGTTTGTGCAAAAAGATATTGGCATCGAAATTTTTGCTGACGCAGGTATTGCGCACTACAGCACCAGCGATGTCAATCTGGAAGTCAAGGAGGCAGCTGGTGTGGCTCTGCGGTTACAATCTCCGGCAACACGCAACGTTAGTGCGTTTGTGCTCATTGGTTTTGTTTCGTACTTGGTCGAGCAATCCGTTGGAGATGGCCAAGGAGTGCAATTGGTGCAAGAACGCTTTGAAGGAGCTCGCGTGAGCCTTGGGTTGCAGCAGCGTTTGGTTCGCTACCCCGGTCTTCTGGTGGCGGCTGAATATCGTCACTATAACTCGGATACCCAAATAAGCGTTGACAGCTTGGGACTGAGTGTTCGAGTACATTTCAAATGAGTCGACTACCCGTTGTTGATTTGCCTGTGATTAATCTATTGCTTCGTTGTTCACTACTGGCAGCGCTTGTTGTCATGGGGGCATGCTCAGGCGATGCTAGGCCGTTCGAAGAAAGTATTGAGGTCAGCCAGCAGGAGTTGGCAACGTTGTCGGTTCACCCACCCGCAAACGAGGTGGCGTCTTTTGTAGATGATGCCGGTGAGCCTCAGGTTTTTCCTTTGTTTGTTGATGTTGGTCAGCAGTTGCAATTTTCCATTCGTGGCGTTAACGCTGCCGGCGAACAGTTTACTATGTCGGGTATCGACAGAACCTGGGTTGTGTCTAATCCTGAAGTTGCCAGCATGTCGGCCAACGGGCTTCTAACCAGCTTGAGTGAAGGTGTTGCCAGCATTGGTGTCAGCATTGGTGGCATCGACAGTACCTTTTATACGGTGAATGTCAGAAACTCTTCCATCGACACCATTGCCGGTATCTACGGCGACCCATCCGCAGAGCGCTGTTTGGCTGAGCCATATACCGCATTGGGCCTCTTCTTAGATGGATCCACTCGCGTACTCGACAACGTAGAATGGACGGTGTCTGATCCTGAAAGTGCTTTTACCAAAAACCAGGTGGCAAACACGATCGACTTGGTGGCTATTGAAACTGGCAGCATCGACCTTATAGCTAACGTCGATGGTGCGCAATCGCTGGCAAGGTCAGTTGTTGTTAACGACAGTCTGACCAAAATAGAAATTACGCCCAGCGAGCCTCGAGTACGTGTGGGTGAAACGTTATCGACAACCGCATTGGGTGTTTACAGCATCAATAGCAACGAGCTGCGTTTCGCCATCACATCGAATGTGGTTTGGCAAATGCCGGAAAACAATGGCGCAGCCTCTGTTAGCAACGCCACTACAACAGCCGGTTTGGTCAGTGGAATTAATGAAGGTAGCACGATCTTATCGGCTCAATGCGGCATGAACGGGGTTGTTGCGCAAGTGCCTGTGGAAGTGGTTGCGAACCCGAATTTACAAGGCTTGGCGTTTCAACAAAGTAGTCCTGTGAGTTTGTCGCTTGCAACGGGTACTTACGAACTTGCTGTTTCTACAGGGTCTAGTTATAACAGTACGTATGATGTCAGTACAAAAACAGCTACAACGTGGGAAGTAACGTCGGGCACAAATGTTGTTTCGATTAACAAAGGCAGCGATGAAGTCACCATTTCGTTGCTTAGCGTTGGTGATGCCACGGTGCAAGTAAACTATGGCAATTATTCCGCAACGATTACTATTTCGGTTAAGTAGTTTTTTAGTTAAACACAGCTTTATTTAAGTTAAAACAGGTAAGTCTTGCTTCAGTTATGGGTGTCAGTGATTCTATAAAAGCACTACAGGTGCAGTTGGAAGCGGCTGTTATCGGACAACAGACGTTAATTAATCGAATGTTAATTGCGCTATTGGTCGACGGACACCTCTTGGTTGAGGGCGCACCCGGTTTAGCAAAAACCCGCGCTATCAGAGCTTTGTCAGAACACATAGCAGCGGATTATCAACGCGTACAATTCACACCCGATTTACTCCCGGCCGACTTAACCGGCACAGAAGTCTATCGCCCGGCAGATGGCACTTTTGTTTTTCAACGCGGTCCGTTATTCAATAACTTGATTCTTGCAGATGAAATCAACCGGGCGCCAGCGAAAGTGCAGTCAGCGTTGTTGGAAGCGATGGCTGAGCAACAAATTTCAGTTGGCCACGAAACGTATGATTTACCCGGTTTGTTTATGGTCATGGCCACCCAAAATCCGATTGAGCAGGAAGGCACTTATGCGCTTCCAGAGG
>CALDTX010000042.1 GCA_937923565.1 uncultured Granulosicoccaceae bacterium
AATTGAGTTAATAAAGTACTGGACGAAGCATGTAGGTCGTGCTAACTTCTCGATATTCCTACAACGCATAGGTTGATTCTTCAACCCACGCGATACAACCAGAAACGAATTTAATCACATTATCCGACTGCCTTGCGGCATCAAACAACCATTTCGGCTCACGCCACAATCATTATTTCGCACCACGCGTATGAATCTTACCGACCTTAAAAAAAAGAACCCAACAGAGCTTATTGAGCTTGCACAGTCAATTGGCATAGACAACGTCGCCAGACAGCGTAAACAGGATATGATTTTTTCTATCCTGAAAGCGCACTCTCGTAAAGGCGAAAACATTTTTGGAGGGGGCGTTTTAGAGATCCTTCAGGATGGATTCGGATTTTTACGCTCGGCCGACAGCTCCTACTTGGCAGGCCCCGACGATATTTACGTCTCTCCAAGTCAAATCAGACGGTTTGCTTTAAGAACGGGCGATACCATCTTTGGAAAAATACGACCTCCCAAAGAAGGCGAACGTTATTTTGCGTTGTTGAAAGTAGATGAAATCAACTTTGGTACGCCAGAGCAGGCTAAGAACAAAGTATTGTTCGAAAACCTAACACCCTTGCACGCTAACGATCGCTTAACTTGCGAACGCGGCAACGGCAGCACCGAAGACATCACCGCACGTATTGTGGATATTGCTGCGCCAATCGGTAAAGGCCAACGTGGTTTGCTGGTTTCTCCACCTAAAGCCGGTAAAACTTTATTGCTTCAGAATATCGCGCAAAGTATTGCTGCCAATCATCCTGAATGCTTTCTGATTGTTCTGCTTATTGATGAGCGCCCAGAGGAAGTAACAGAAATGGAGCGCATGGTACAGGGTGAGGTTATATCCAGTACGTTTGATGAGCCAGCCAGTCGTCATGTGCAAGTGGCAGAAATGGTTATCGAAAAAGCCAAGCGTTTAGTTGAGCATAAGAAAGATGTTGTTATTCTTCTAGACTCAATAACCCGTTTAGCCAGAGCTTATAATACAGTTGTTCCGTCTTCGGGCAAGGTGTTAACCGGTGGTGTTGATGCTAACGCACTTCACCGACCAAAACGTTTTTTCGGTGCAGCACGTAACATAGAAGAAGGTGGTAGCTTAACGATCATCGCTACTTCATTAATCGATACCGGTTCGAAAATGGATGAGGTTATCTATGAAGAATTTAAAGGTACCGGCAACATGGAATTGCACCTCGACCGACGCATCGCTGAAAAGCGCGTATTCCCTGCAATCAATATCAATCGATCTGGAACACGTCGCGAAGAGTTATTGATGGATCAGGAAGAGCTTCAAAAGGTTTGGATACTGCGTAAATTTATCCACGGTATGGATGAAATTGAAGCCGTTGAATTTTTACTCAGCCGTTTACAGCAAACCAAAACCAACGGCGAATTCTTTGATGCAATGAAGCGCTAGGCTTCATTGATCCGAGCTACCGCGCGATAAGCAATATCGCGTCGGTAGTGTCTGTTTTTCCAGCGCACTAATTCGCATCCCTTATCCGCTTTTTGCTTGGCAGCAACAATCGTTGTGTCTCTGGCGCAAACACACAATACGCGTCCACCATTGGTAACTAACTGGTCATCATGCATTGCAGTGCCTGCATGAAAAACCTTACATCCAATGCGTTCGGCATCATCTATGCCGCTTATGGCTTCGCCTTTGCTGCTTGATGCCGGGTATTCACCGGCGGCTAAAACAACCCCGATAGCACTACCTTCAAGCCAGTTGCATTGCGTGTTATTCAGTGTGCCATCGATGGTTGCATTGAAAAGGTCGATTAGATCAGTTTCAAGGCGCATCATCAGTGGCTGTGTTTCCGGATCGCCGAGGCGTACATTGAATTCAACAACACTGGCTTGGTTATGTTCGTTGATCATTAAGCCAACGTATAAAAAACCTTTGAACGGAGCACCTTCGTTTGCCATGGCCTTAATGGTGGGCTCAACGATATCTTTGATCACGTGTTGTTCAACAGCTTGTGTGAGTACTGGGGCAGGGGAGTATGCGCCCATGCCGCCTGTGTTTGGCCCTTGATCGCCTTCATCGCGTGCTTTGTGGTCTTGGCTGGATGCAAAGGCAAGACAATGTTCGCCATCAACTAAGGCGATGTAACTGGCTTCTTCACCACTCAGGAACGACTCGATAACAACACGGGAACCGGCGTCACCGAAAGCGTTGTCGGCAAGCATCGCGCTAACGGCTTCGTTTGCTTCTTCGATGGTTTGTGCAACCACAACGCCTTTTCCCGCGGCTAAGCCATCGGCTTTTATGACGATAGGCGCGGTTTGTGTTTTCAGGTAGTCCAGCGCTTGTGTTGCATCGCTAAAGATTTCATAGCTAGCAGTGGGTATCTGGTTGCGCTTCATAAACGCTTTCGCAAAACTTTTGCTACCTTCGAGCTGGGCAGCTTTTGCCGACGGCCCCAGAATTCTTAAATTGGCTTCGGTAAAACGATCAACAATACCGTCGACCAGTGGTACCTCAGGGCCAACAACCGTGAGTTCCACTTTTTGTTCAAGCGCATAGTGAAGTAACGCGTCTATATCGTTGGCTGCGATATCCACAAGCTGGGCTTTGGGTTCGAGCGATATGCCAACGTTACCTGGCGCAACGCTGACCGTGCTAACCTTTTCTGACTGAGCAAGCTTCCAGGCTATGGCGTGTTCGCGACCACCACTACCAACCAACAATACGTGCATGACATAAACCGAGGTTAAAAGGCTATTTTACTGTTTTAGATCTGTTATCGTAAGTTTTTTAGTTTGTAGCTCGTTAATTTAATGAATTTACAAGTTTGCCGATCCGTCTTATACATGCCGGCCAGTAATGCCCGTGCTCTGGAAAAAGGGCCCTCTCTTCAGTGTGATGCGGTTATTCTCGATTTAGAAGATTCAGTTGCGCCAGCGGAAAAATCAACAGCTCGTGTGGCGGCTGGACAGGCTTTGTCAGAACTTGATTACGGCGAAAAGTTACGAGTGCTTCGTGTTAACGGTATTGATACCGCATGGTGTGAAGAAGATATTGCCGTACTTGGCATTGCTCATCCGCATGCCTTATTGCTACCGAAAGTTGAATCGCCAGAAGCTATTGCTCGGTTATCGGCGTTAATGGATCAGTATGATACAAACGGCGACGTTAAAATTTGGGCCATGTTGGAAACTCCCAAGGCTGTGTTGGCAGCAGCAGACATTGCTGCAACAGTGGCCCAATACCCACGGCTTACAACCTTTTGCATAGGCAATAACGACTTGGCCCGAGAAGCAGGCATGCAAATGCAAAGCAGTCGTGAATTTTTACTGCCGTGGCTATTGCAAATTTTAGTGGCTGCCAGAGCACACGGTTTAAATATACTCGACGGTGTTTACAATAATTTCAACGATACCGAAGGGTTTGAAATTGAATGCAATCAAGGTGCTGCAATGGGTATGGATGGTAAAACGCTCATTCACCCAAAACAAATTGCGTTTGCTAATGGTGCGTTTTCTCCCAACGACGATCAAATAAACCAAGCCATGGCTATTGTTGAGGTTTTTGAACGCAGCGAAAACCAGCATAAAGGTGCGGTGCAATTAAACGGTGAAATGGTTGAACGCTTGCATTTAGATATGGCGCTTAAAACGCTAGCTAAAGCCAGGTCGCAATAACAAGCAATGGCTTCCACGTCTAATGAGCCTTTGACCACGTCAGAACGCATTTTATTGCCGTCTATTTGGTTACTGATCGGTATATCGGCGATTGGTCCTATAGCAATGAACGGTGTGCTGCCCGCCAACACAGCGATTATGGCAGAGCTTGAAACCGAGTACGGCACCGTGCAGCTTGTGCTAACAGTGTATTTGTTGGCGTCACTGGTGGGTCAGGTTGTACTCGGTAATTTAGCCGACCAATTAGGCCGCCGGCCAATCATGATTTTTAGTCTGGCAATATTTGCGGTTGGTGGTTTTTTATGCGCGGCATCGAATAGCATAGAAACGTTATTAGCTGCACGCTTTATTCAAGGTATTGGTGCCTCGGCTTGCACTTACTTGCCACGTACTATTGTGCGCGATGTTTATGCCCGCGATAAGGCCGCTAGTGTTATGGGCTATATGACCACGGCTATGATGATTGCGCCAATGTTCGGGCCTGCAATTGGCGGCTTTACAACTGATCACTACAGTTGGCGCTGGTTATATTTTGGCCTGGGTTCTATTGGTGTATTTTTCTGTATTGCCAGTTTCTTGTTTCAACACGAAACTATGGCTGCTCGAAAAGCTGGCGTTGCAAAGATAACGTTACTGAAAGCAGGCGGTATCCTGTTTAAAGAAAGGGCGTTTGTATCCAGTGCTTTAACATTGTCGGGTGCTGTTGGCGGCTACTTTTGTTTTCTGGCGGGCGCACCTTTTGTTGTTATGGAAAGTCGTGGCTATAGTCCTTCGGTTTACGGAGCCTGGTTTGCGATGGTCGCGGTTGGTTATTTGTCGGGAAATTTTTGTGCGGGTAAATTTTCAGCACAATTTGGTACACGAAAAATGATTCGTATCTCAATGGTGCCCGGTTTAATATCGGTGTGTTTGTTTTGGGTTTTGTCGGGTTGGAGCCATCCGCTGGGTTTGTTTATTCCCATGATGTTTTTAGCCTTCTCCAATGGCTTAGGCATTCCTAATATAAACTCTGCAGCAATGAGTGTACGAACCGATCTCATGTCTTCTGCATCAGGACTTGCTGGGGCGTTGCATTTGGGTTTTGGTGTACTTATTACCTATGCGATGTCGCGGTTCTTGCCGTTCGGCGATTACTGGCTGTATGTTTTTATAACCTTCGCTACTGCCGTTTGGCTGTATGGTATTTGGTTGGACCCGGTAGAAGAATAGCCTTGCGGCTTACTTACATGCCGCCGTTAATCTCTAGTACCTGACCCGTAATATAGCCGGATAATTCATTGGCGCCTAAATACAAGAAGGCTGGCGCGCAGTCTTGAGCGGTGCCTAATCGTTGCAATGGAATGGCCTGACGTGTTTTCTCAAGTTTTTCAAGACTTGAATAGCGCTTATGGAATTCAGTATCGATGACACCCGGTGAAACCGCATTAGCCCTGATATTTTTTGGTGCTAGTTCGCGTGCCAGCGCTTTTGTATAGGTGGTAACAAATGCTTTTGAGGCGGAATAGATCGACGAACCCGGGCTGCCACCGGTGCTGGCCGATATAGAAACGGTGTTTATAATTGCGCCAGCGTGGCTTTGCGCTAAAAGCGGGATTAGCGAACGGGTAATTCTTACAACGGATGTTTGGTTTAATGCGACGATGTTTTCGTACTGATCATCGTGTAGTTCGTCGGCGGGAAACCGGCCGAACATAGTACCGGCGTTATTAATTAAAACATCGATCTGCTCGGTATTGGATTTTACGAAATCTATAAACGCGTCTTGATCGTTATTCGTGGTGAAGTCACCGTTAAAAACTGCGCGATGCTCGGCGCCAACCGTTTTTAACTGCGCAAGTTCGGTTTTTTCTATAGGGGTACGCCCGGTATGGGCGATAACGCGTGCACCGGCTTGCTCGAACGCGGCAAGCGCTGCGGCACCAATGCCATTGCCCGCACCGGTTATAACGATAGTTTTATTTTTATAGAACGGTGCGAACGATGAAAACACGTAATCCGGCAAACCTATTGTTTAGTTCTGAATAGGGTAGCGGATCTCTTGGCCAATTAAAATGGTGCTGCCACTGATATTGTTTATGCGGCGAAGTGTTTGCACATCGGTTTCATAACGTTGGGCAATTTTGCCGAGGTAGTCGCCAGAGCGAACCAGGTGCGTACCGAATTGTTCCTGATCTTCGTTATTGTCGATCAGTGCCGTGGTTTTATCACTGGCCAATGGTTCATCAACCTCAATGGCGTTGATGGTTTGGACGGTAACGGGTTTGATGTATTCGGCTTTACTGTCAGTGCCGTTTGCATTGCTGTTCAGCGATGCAGTAGTCACTGAGCCGTTATTAGGCGCTGCACCAATTTGGCTGCTGGCGGGTACCGTGATGGCGTCGACGGCTTGCGTGTTCTGGTGCCAGCGATAAATGCCAACGCTTAAAGCACTGGATGCAAGCACTAAAATAATCAAATCAGATTTAGAAATCACGTACAGAGCCTGTGTTGGTGGCAAATTGTTGACGAATATTAACGGGTCAAGCCGCGAACCGCTAGTGCCTAAGCCGATTTATGGCCAATTTTTGGGAGCTGGCTCATTTAGGCAAGTTCAAATTTGATACATCAGTCTGCTTCATTTAACAAAAAAATTAATTGACTGCGTACCAATTATTACGTCGAGCGCTAATGTTAGCACTCAACAATGTTTCTGAACGTAATACTAAAAGGTTAATGGGCAGAAATAGCCACGTAATATTACCATCGAAAAACGACAAAACAGATATAAATCAGTATTTTAGTCTCTGTTGATAAAATCTCTTATACGTTTCGCAATGATTTGACTGTCCAGTTTTTGTCCCAGTGAGCGTGCAGCTTGCTCGCGCGTTTCAGAAGAAAGCAGGTGGCCTCGCGTAATCAGCAAATCGTCGACGTATTCGTCTTCAAATTCTGGGTGTGGTTGGAAACTTAATGCTTTGTTGCCGTAAACCAGTGCGGCGTATTCGCAAAAATCTGTGGAGCCAATAACTTTCGCATCGGGGGGGAGGTCTTGGACTTGGTCTTGGTGGTAGGCGTTAAGTACCGATTTCTCGCTTCGGCCTTCCCACTCCAGGTTGTATTCCACTGTGCCGACCGACCAGCCACCATCAAATTTACTGACACTACCGCCGAGTGCCTGGGCCAATAATTGGTGGCCAAAGCAAACGCCAACCAAGGGAACATCGGCAGCATAGGCTTCTCGTACAAATTCTTCGACAACAGGGATCCAGCTGTGCTCTTCATAAACACCGTGTTTAGAGCCGGTGAGTAGCCAGCCGTCTGCATCATGAATGGAGTCTGGAAAAATAGAATCCACAACGTGATAACCGACGTAATCAAATGCATCAGGGCCTAATAAAGTGATGAATTTGTCGACGTAGGTGCCGTGTTTAGACAGCAGCTCGCTGGGGGTGTGGCCACACAGCAAAATGCCGAGCCGTCGTTTTTTTGCCTTATTAGTGCTCATAGATGTGAATACTATCACTTCGAAAACTCAAGGGCTTAGCTCAGGCGGCTCTTGGCAGCGTTATACTGAGCCATCTTCCACATTTTGTTAAAAGCTTCATGAGTGCCAGAGAATATCCAAAAGTGGCTTTACACGACTTATCTGTGCTGTCCGTTGATCAGCGGAAGGTGCTTTTGCAGCGTGTAGAGGAAAACCTCGATCCTTTTTTAGAAAAGGCGAAGCTAATCATTGAGTCGGTACGGCAGGACGGCGATGAGGCCTTAGCCAGAATGTCCAGAGAGTTCGATCATTCGAACCTTCAAGCTAATAACATAGCAGCCACTGCTGCAGATTTCGATGCAGCTTTTGATGCACTGGACGCCGATTTTATCGATGTACTCGGTTATGCGGCAGATAACATTCGTCGTTTTCAACAAGAGCAGTTGCCTCAAAACATGTGGATGAAAGAAATTCGTCCGGGCGTGTTAGTGGGTGAACGTGTTACACCGATCGATTCGGTAGCGTGTTATTCACCGCGAGGTAAAGGTTCGTTTCCGTCGGTGACGTTAATGAGCGCTATACCTGCCGTAGTCGCTGGCGTGCCCAACCCAATCATTCTGACTCCTGCAGGTAAGGATGGAAAAGTGGATCCGGCAACACTTGTTGCAGCAAGGCTTGCAGGCGTTGAACAAGTGTTTAAGGTAGGTGGGGCGCAGGCTGTTGCGGCGGCCGCTTACGGCACGCAAACCATACCCGCTTGCCACAAAATAGTGGGGCCGGGCAGCCCGTGGTTAGTTGCCGCAAAGCGTTTGTTATCCGGGGTGATTGATCCGGGGATGCCAGCAGGCCCGAGCGAGACTATTGTATTGGCAGACCCTAGCGCGAACCCTGAAATTGCTGCACTCGATTTAATCATTGAATCGGAACACGGTAGCGACAGTAGCGCTTTTCTGGTGACCTGGAGCAGAGAACTGGCTGAACAAGCTATTGCAGCTATTCCAAATTACTGGGACCAAATGAACGATACCTTAGCCGGCTATTCAGCAGATGTGCTTAGCGGCAATTGCGGTGGTGTTGTTTTAACACCGGATGCCGAGTCGGCGTATGCGTTTATCAATGATTACGCTCCGGAACATTGTCAGGTGTTATCAAAAACACCGTTTGAACACTTAGCGCATATACGCAATGCGTCCGAAATTTTATTGGGTGAGCATGCCGCCGGATCCATTGCTAATTACATGATGGGCCCTAACTGTGTGCTGCCGACTTCCGGTGCTGCGCGAACGCATTCTCCGTTGGGTGTTCACGACTTCATAAAAACGGCTTCTATTGGGCATCTAACGCAGTCAGGTTACAACGAGCTTGCACCTAAAGTTCATCAGTTTGCTACCTATGAAGGTTTTGATGCACACGCAAATTCAGTTTCGCCCTTACGCGAAGCTGCGTTTAAAAACGGCGAACAAAAATAACCATTAAGGCTTAGCAACAACGATGCGTAAATTTAATCAACCGGGTCGCTCTCCTGTGCACGCGCTCAATGCCATGGCAAGCACGTCGCAAACCTTGTCGACTCAGGTAGCCATTGATGTGTTAAAAGCCGGTGGCAATGCGCTTGATGCAGGTATAGCAGCCTGTGCCGTGCAGTGTGTCATCGAGCCCGGTTCCACTGGCATTGGCGGTGACTGTTTTGCGATGTACGCGCCAAACGGTTCCGATAAACCCATTGCCTTTAACGGGTCTGGCAAAGCACCTGCGGCTGCTACCGTGCAAGCGTTAAAAGAGCGTGGCGTTACTCAGCTTGAACGCAGTTCGCCGCATTCAGTTGTTGTGCCTGGCGCTATTGATGCCTGGACACAACTGCATAAAGATCACGGCCGTATGCCATTTTCTGAGCTGTTACAACCGGCCATCGACACGGCTCGGCAGGGCTATGCCATTGCCGCCAGAGCGCAGTACGATATTCAAAAGCAAACAGATTTCTTGCTGGGCTTTGAACATGCAGCACGTCATTACCTGGATAACAATCAAGCGCCTGCGGTTGGCTCAGTTAGAAAACAGGCTGCCATGGCAGATGCACTTGAAGCGATAGCCGCTGAAGGTAGTGATGCGTTTTATCGTGGGCACTTGGCCACTGAAATGGTTGAAGAGCTTCAGGCGCATGGTGGTTTACATACACTGGAAGACTTCGCAAACGTCAAAGGCGACTATGTTGAGCCGATCAGTACACAGTTTAGAGGCCATACCATTCATGAATGCCCACCGAATGGGCAGGGTGTTATCGCCTTACTAATGCTTAACATGATGAGTGAAATAGCCATTGATAAAACAGGCCCTATGTCCTTGCAACGTATTCATACTGAAATTGAAGCTTGTCGCTTAGCTTATGAAGCCAGACGAAACTATGTGGCCGATCCTGCTCAAGCGCAAATTCCGGTCGATGCCTTGTTGAGTGCCAGCTATGCCCAAGCAATGTGTGAGCGCATTGATCCAACCAAAGCCACGCCCTTGCCTCGCATACCTGAAGCTGCTGCGCATAACGATACGGTTTATATCACGGTGGTGGATAAAGACAGAAATGCCTGTAGCTTTATCAACACGTTGTACTGGTGTTTCGGTAGTGGCATAACCACGAAAAGCGGCATCACGCTCACTAACCGGGGTATGGGTTTTACGCTGGATGAAAACAGCAGTAATTGCATAGCACCGAATAAGCGGCCACTGCATACGATCATTCCGGCCTTGGCCACCAAAGACGGCAAGGTATCCATGTGTTTTGGTGTCATGGGCGGTGAGTATCAAGCGATGGGTCACCAGCAATTTTTAACGCGCTACTTCGACTACGGATGCGATATCCAGGAAGCCATGGATTTACCACGTTTTATGGTAAACCCGTTTTCAGGTGAAGTAGAAATGGAAGCTGGCATAGATGACTCAGTGCGGCAGAAGCTTCAACAGTTAGGTCACAGCTTTGCTGAAGGTGAATTTTTAATCGGCGGCTCGCAAGCTATAGCGATTGATTGGCAAAGTGGTGTTTTAACCGGTGGCTCCGATCCGCGTAAAGACGGTTGTGCAATGGGTTATTAATGGAAAACAAAATGAAAGCACTTTTACTGGTAGCACACGGCAGCAGACGGATTGAATCTAACGACGAAGTGGCTGCCTTGGCGCAGAAGTTGGCATTAAAGGCAGATGGCGAATTTGCGGTGGTGTCACATGCATTTTTGGAGCTCTCTGAGCCATCAATACCTGCAGGCATTGAGCACTGCTTATCGCAAGGTGCAAAAAGCGTTACTGTTTTACCGTATTTTTTAGCGCGCGGCACACATGTTGTAGAAGATATTCCAGAACAAGTTGCCATCAAGCAGCGCGAATACCCGGATGCCGATATCCATATTGTGGATTATCTGGGTACCGCAGACGAATTGGTTGACTTGCTGTTTAATCTGGCAACAGGATGAAGCATGCATCGTCGAGAGTGGTTAAAACAAGTTGGTCAGGGTAGTGCGCTGGCAAGTGTGAGTACGGCTTTGCAGGCGCAACCCTTACTAGCAGGCACTGTTTTGCAAGCGGTGCCAGATGGGCTGAGTGTATTCGAACACAGCGTTGAACAATTGCTTGACGGCGCAGTGGCAAGCACCGATGAGCGCGTGCAAATTCATCTAAAACCAATAGCGGCTAATAGCGCCGTTGTGCCAGTAGAAGTAGTGGTTAAGCACAAAGAGACGCAACAAATTTGTATTCTGATCGATAACCACAACACGGCGCTGGTAGCGCAGCTTGATACCTTACACCCCAGTATGTTGCCTCGGCTTTCTGCACATTTGCAACTGATTCGACCCGCCAGAGTCGTTGCATTGGTTCAAACCAGCGATGGTTGGCTTCGTCAGTCGCAAGCTATTGTTGAGTTGCGTAGTCGCTGCGAACCCGATTCAGTCACTGCCGATAAACCATGAGACGTATAAGAATTAGTGTGCGCGATGCTGAAGACTTTACAGCGCTACGTTTGCGCATCGATCATCCGATGGAGAGCGGCGAGCGTAAAGACTCGCTTGGCCATCAAATTCCCCCGTGGTTTTTAACGCGATTGGAAGTTATGCTGAATCAGCAAGCGATTTCAACGATCAAATTAGGGCCACATATAGCCAAGAACCCTGCGTTTTCTTTAGCGTTGAAAGATATTAAAAAAGGCGATGAAATTGTGGTCAAGTGGTTTGATAATCGACTTGAATCGGGTGAGCACAAAAGGATCGTTAATTAGGCGTTCTGTTTAATGCCCTTTGTGCCTCGCAATATGGGAATATACAGAGCTGGTTGTTTATCGTTATTTGGAGCAATTCCCCATGACAAGCGAGCCAATAGCGCTTGAAATTGATAAAGAAGGCTACCTGTTGCACAGGGAGCATTGGACTCGTGCGTGGGCGGAAAACACAGCTTCTGAGGATAACTGCGAGCTCACTGAGGCGCATTGGGAAGTTATTCATTTCTTGCAGGAGTATTTTGATCTTTATGAAATTGCGCCGGCCATACGCATTTTAACTAAGCAGATGGGCAAGCGGTTTGGTAAAGAAAAAGGCAACAGCAAATACCTTTATGAACTCTTTCCTAAGGGCCCGGCTAAACAAGCATGCAAGTACGCGGGTTTGCCTAAACCAACAGGCTGTGTGTGAGCACGGTATTATCGTTTCTATATTCGCTTGCCCTGGTTTGGTGTGTTGGGGCAACTTTGTGGCGAGTTAGCCTTTATATTCGCACCCCACAACCCTACAACATTACCCTTCAACCTGCGGCTCACACCCAACGTGGTGTGGTGTTGCGTATGCTGTTCGAACTGGTTTTTTTTAGGGCCTTGTTTCGAGCCAGTTTCTGGACTTGGCTACCTAGTATGTTGTTTCACTATGGGTTGTTACTGATTCTGTTAATGCATCTGAGGTTTATCTTCAGTAGCTTGCCCTTGTGGATGCTGCCGTTGCTTATAGCCAGTTTCTATGCAGCTTTAGCAACCGTAGCCGGGTTATCTATGTTGTTAGCCCGCCGGGTGATTAACGCACGCGTGCGCTTTATCTCGGCACCTAGCGATTATCTGCATTTAGTGTTACTGCTGGCCATTGTTTTATCCGGCATGTTAATGAAAAGACAATGGCCCACCGATTTATACGCAGTAGGGCAGTTTGTTCAGGGTATATTCACGTTAAGCTGGCAGCCATTACCTGATAGCCCGGTTCTATGGGTACACCTTGTTCTGGTGCTTTTATTGATTGTTGTTTTTCCCATTTCAAAACTAATTCATGCGCCAGGCATTTTTTTTAGCCCAACGCTTGCTACACGCGACACGGCAAAAAAACTGGCTAATCAAACAAACGTGGCTAAGTCGCCGCATGAGTAAACGTACTCAAACAAGCTCGGTGGTTGGGCGCTATAAAGTTATTCCTATTTTGCAGCCCAACGCATCGGCACATACGCAGCCGCATCTGGCGATAGCTGAAGAGCAACGTGCATTAGGTTACCCCGAGCAGTTGGTTGATAACTGGCAGACTGTCTTTCTTGAAAAGCTTGAAGAGCTGCTTAAGCGCAACCGCGCGTTACGGCAATTTTTTGATACCTGCACTAAGTGCGGTGCCTGCACCGATAAATGTCATTATTTCCTGGGCACACAAGACCCACTGAACATGCCGGTTGCCCGGCAAGACTTATTGCGGCAGGTTTATCGGCGCTATTTTACGTTTGCCGGTAAGTGGTTTCCGTGGCTTGTGGGAGCACGCACACTCGATAAAAAACTGTTGGACCAAATGTACAGTTATTTTCATCAATGCTCACAGTGCCGCCGCTGTACAGTGTTTTGCCCTAAGGGCATCGATACCAGTGAGGTAACCATGGCAGGTAGGGAGCTGCTCGCCAGTGTGGG
>CALDTX010000043.1 GCA_937923565.1 uncultured Granulosicoccaceae bacterium
ACGGGCGTAGCCCGTCAAGTAAAGGGCTGCGTCCCCTTTATATTCGTCAACTGCTATCAAAAGCGACACATAACTAACCCATAAACAACACGGCATTTTATTGTCGCAAACAATGTGACAATTTGTGGCAATTAAAACAAGTAACAGCTTGTGCTTAATAGCTAGGTATAATACAAAGCACGTTCTTTATTTTCGGTAATAACAAAACTCATGAAACACACGACATTCACAAAGCATTTAGGTGCGGCGGTTGTATTCAGTGCTCTAACGGTATCGAGTGTACAAGCGGAAGACGCTGTCGACGCAATCATTCAAGGCTGGAGTGGTTCTGCCACGATGGGCATGACAAACGCTACAGGTAACTCTGAAGCAAGTAACATCAGCGCCGCAATTCGTTTAGGTAAAACTGTAGGTAAATGGGAACACTTGGTATTTGGTTCTTTGTTTCAAGGTAGTTCTGCGATCGTAGTAGAAGAGCGTGATGCTAACGGTGAAGTTGTTTTAGACACTGATGGCCGTCCTTCACGAAAGATCGTTAAAGGTGACAACTCAGATCGAATCGCTTTGGGTTACCAGCCACGTTATTACTGGCGTCCACGTACTTACTTTTTCGGTATCCTCGATTACGAAAAAGACAAGCCAGCAAACGTTAAGTCTGCAACTCGTCAGGTTATCGGTGTGGGCCACAAGTTCTACTCAAACCAAACTGGTTTCTTCTCGGCTGAAGCAGGTTTTGGTAACAAGAACACGCAGCAAGTTTTTGGCGACGACATCAACGGTGGCATTGGCTACTTGGGTTTGAACTACTTAAACCGTTTTTCAGACAACGTAACGTTTAACGCTGACTTCCGTGCAGACTTCGGTAGTGAAAACACATTCACTGAAATCGGCTTAGGCTTAGCGTTCAAATTGTCTGAAAAAATGGCGCTTAAAATTACTCACTTCCAACGTGGTAACAGCGACATCAGCGATGGCACTAACCCGCTTGATTCAAGCACAGATGGCGTAACCAGCTTCAACTTGGTATTCGACATCTAAGCAATTCGTTTTTTCCAATTGTGTATCTAACGCCGGCCTTTAGGGGTCGGCGTTTTTTTTTGCATACTTATTTTTGTAGCGTTTATCCAGTATCATAGGGGTTTTTCAGCCGGTAGCCCGGCCAACCTTGCGGAACTGCATAGCATGCTTTGCCTCACTGGCGCTCCTGCGCTTTCAGACTTTCGTTTAGATCGGCTTCTTCAAGCACTGCAATCTGAACAAGCTGACATTAGCTCTGGTTCATCTCGCTTTCGATACTTCCTTAATGTTGAAACTGGTCAAGAACTGTCCGATCTGACGCTGCAAAGGCTGCATGCCTTGCTCGATATCAACCCTTCAGGCAATCCTGAAGCCAGTGGCCGCTCCATTTTGGTGCTACCGAGGGCCGGTACCATTTCTCCATGGTCGTCCAAAGCCACCGACATTCTGCAAAATTGCGGCTTAAAAAACATTAAACGGGTGGAGCTTGGTATTGAATATAAGGTTCACGGCCTCTCGGAAGGTGCTCCCATATCAACCGAACTACTGTCTATCCTGCACGACCGTATGACGGAATCTGTGCATTTGAGCGAGCCTCAGGAAGCCGATCTATTTGCTGTTCACGAGCCAGCGCCGCTTAAAACGGTGGATATTCTCACCGGTGGTAAAGACGCTTTGGTGCAGGCCAACGCCACATTGGGTCTGGCCTTATCCGATGACGAAATAGACTACTTAATTGAAAACTTCGGCCAGCTTAACCGCAACCCCAGTGATGCTGAACTGATGATGTTTGCGCAGGCCAACTCTGAACATTGCCGGCATAAGGTGTTCAACGCTAGTTGGCACATCGATGAGCAAGCCATGCCATCAACCTTATTTGGCATGATCCGCAACACCCATAACACGTCACCTTCTGGGGTGCTTTCGGCTTATCACGATAACGCAGCAGTTATAGAAGGCTATAACGCTGCGCGTTGGTTGCCCGATAGCACCAACGCTTATGCAGCGAATAACGAGCCGGTGCACATTCAAATTAAAGTGGAAACGCATAATCACCCCACAGCCATTTCTCCGTTCCCCGGCGCCGCTACCGGTTCCGGTGGTGAAATTCGCGATGAAGGTGCCACGGGTAATGGCTCAAAACCCAAAGCCGGTTTATGCGGTTTTTCTGTGTCTAATTTACATATCCCTGAATTTGAGCAGCCTTGGGAGCAATCTATTGGAGTGCCGGATCGCATTGCATCGGCGCTGGATATCATGCTCGAAGGCCCTATCGGTGCCGCCGCCTTTAACAATGAGTTTGGCAGGCCGAACCTGTGTGGCTACTTTAGAAGTTACTGCGAGCAGGTGGATATCGATGGTCAGCTCGAATGGCGTGGTTATCACAAGCCCATTATGTTGGCCGGTGGCCTTGGCAATATTCGCGAACAGAATATCGAAAAGAAACCAGTGCCTGCAGGCGCTGCCATTGTTGTTATCGGTGGGCCAGCCATGCAAATCGGTTTAGGCGGTGGGGCAGCATCGTCTGTGGCCAGTGGCCAAAGTGAAGCCGAGCTGGATTTTGCCTCGGTGCAACGCGGTAACCCTGAAATGCAACGTCGTTGTCAGGAAGTTATCGACCGCTGCATCGCGTTAGGTAACGACTCACCGGTGTTGTCCATGCACGATGTTGGCGCTGGTGGTTTGTCGAATGCTTTGCCAGAACTGGTAAACGATGCAGGGCGTGGTGCGCAATTTGAATTGCGGGCCATCTTAAATGATGAGCCCGGCATGTCGCCGATGGCTATCTGGAGTAATGAGTCGCAGGAGCGTTATGTATTAGCCATCGATGCTGATGCGCTAAGCCGCTTTGAAGAAATCTGTAAGCGTGAACGTTGTTTGTACACGGTGGTTGGGCATGCCACCGAGAAAAAACAACTCGAAGTTAACGATAAACACTTTAATAATAAGCCTGTGGATATGCCGCTGGATGTTTTATTAGGCAAGCCACCCAAGCTCTCTTTGGCGGTGGGTCGTCGTGGTTTTAAAACACAAGCATTCGATAGCCATAACGTAAACATTGATGAGGCTGTGGATCGTGTGCTGTCATTGCCAACTGTTGCTTCTAAAAACTTCTTGATCACCATTGGTGATCGCTCAATCTCGGGCCAAGTTGCGCGTGATCAACTCGTTGGTCCGTGGCAAATGCCGGTTGCCGATGTCGCTGTTACGCTGGCCGACTATAAAGGTTTCACCGGTGAAGCCATGGCCATGGGTGAACGCACACCGTTAGCGTTAATTAATTCAGCCGCCGCTGCACGCATGGCAGTTGCGGAAGCGATCACTAACATCACCGCTGTTCACATCGGTGAAATTGACCGCATTAAATTATCTGCAAACTGGATGGCCGCTGTGGGTCATAGCGGTGAAGATGCAGCCCTATACGATGCGGTGCAAGCGGTCGGTTTAGAGTTGGCTCCGGCATTGGGTATTGCTATTCCGGTGGGTAAAGATTCATTGTCGATGAAAACTGTGTGGTTGGACGATCAACAGGAAAAAAGTGTCACCTCACCTTCATCGTTAATCGTAACAGCGTTTGCGCCAGTACCCGATGCACGCCTTAGCGCAACCCCACAACTACGCACCGATGTGGGTAGCACCGAGTTGCTATTGATTGACTTAGGCGGCGGTAAAAATCGTTTGGGGGGTTCGTGTTTGGCGCAAGTGTTTAATGCGCTTGGCAATGATGCACCCGATGTCGATAGCGCCGAGCACTTAAAAGGTTTTTATCAAGCTATTCAAGCCCTGCTGGCATCACAAGAAATACTGGCTTACCACGATCGTTCAGACGGTGGCTTGTTTGTATGCTTGGCCGAAATGGCCTTTGCTGGCAATGTCGGCATGAAAGCACAACTGCACAGCTTGCCGCCGAATGCTATTGCCACTTTATTTAATGAAGAGGTGGGTGCGGTTATACAAATCCGCTCGCAATCGCACGCTGCAGTTTTTGCTGCCTTTGAAGCAGTAGGGCTGGGTGACTTTATTCATGTGGTTGCAACGCTGAATGAATCAAAAGAACTCGAAATTTTCTCTGGTGACGATCTCCTGTTTGCGCGCCCGGTATACGAGCTGCGTAAGCAATGGTGGCAAACCAGTTATCGCATGCAAAAGCTTCGCGATAACCCGAACAGCGCCGAGCAAGAACTGGCGCAAATCAGTAAACCTGATGATCCTGGCTTATCACCGGTACTCAGCTTCGACCCGCAAGCATCTCTGCTGATGCCCGCCTTGGCTTTAGGTCGGCCTCGCGTGGCCATCTTAAGAGAGCAAGGTGTGAATGGTCATTTTGAAATGGCCGCAGCGTTTGATACAGCAGGGTTTGAAGCGATCGATGTGCATATGTCGGATATTGTTAACCGGCGTGTTAGCTTGGCCGACTTCCGAGGTTTAGTTGCCTGCGGTGGGTTCTCCTATGGTGATGTGCTTGGTGCCGGTGGTGGTTGGGCAAAATCCATTCTTTACACCGATCAATTGCTCAGCGAATTCGCCCAATTTTTTGAACGTGAAGATACCTTTTCTTTAGGGGTGTGTAACGGTTGTCAGATGTTATCGCAACTGCGCAGCATCATTCCCGGCGCTGAGCATTGGCCTTTGTTTTTACGCAACGCATCTGAGCAGTTTGAAGCGCGCGTAGCAACGGTTGAAATTTATGAGTCGCCGTCTTTGTTCTTTGTCGATATGGCAGGTTCACGTTTGCCGGTGGCATTGGCGCATGGGGAAGGGCGGGCCGTATTTGATAACGATGACCACTTAAAGCAGGCGAACGTGGCCTTAGGCTTTGTTGATAACCATGGGCAAATGACAGAACAATACCCGTTGAACCCGAACGGCTCGGCTCATGGCATTACCGGTTTGTGCAGCACCGATGGGCGCTCTACCATTCTGATGCCTCACCCTGAGCGCGTTTTTCGAACCGTTACGAATTCCTGGCATCCGCCGGAGTGGGGCGACCAAGGCCCGTGGTTGCGTATGTTTGAAAACGCCAGAGTGTGGATTGGTTAAGCGTTTAAAAAGCCGTAGCTTTGCATGGCGTCGTTAAACCCGAGTGCGGTGTAAATCACGGCAGCTATTACGTACACAAGCAAACATAAAATAGCCAAAGTAGACCGAGGGAAATGAAACCGGTCTACTTTGATTAAACTGTACAAAGCCACAATAAAACACCCTAAGGCTAAACCTGCCCATACATCGCTAATCCAGTGTGCTTCTACATAAACACGCGACACGGCTATGCCAATACATAACAGGGCTGTTAATGCATAGCCCAGTGTTCTGATGAATCGGGTGTGTTGGTTTTGAGATAATAACAATCACGCGGTAATGCCCAAAATCACCACACTCAAACTGGCATGTCCGCTGGGGAAGCTGAACGCATCGGTGCCTGAGTATAAATTGGCAGGCCGTGCGCGCAGGAAAAGCATTTTAAACAAAGCTACCGTATAAAAACTTAATGTAAACACGCCAAGTGTAAAGACGGTTAGAAACCATTGCCTGTAATACGCAAGCCCTAGCAGTAGCACCAGGCAGAGCACAATCAATAATCTGCCATCGCCCAGCATGGTTATAAAAATCATTAAAACGTTTAGCGCGGGCGTGCGTAGCGAAACAAACCACTGTGTCACGTGATCGTCTAGGGCGTTTAAAGCGGGGTAGTAGGCAACAAGCAGGGCAATGCCTGCGAACACACAAAAGCTCAACGCAATAATGAATAAGTGCCTAACGCTGGGCGAGTAATTAATTGTGTTCAGTGGTAACACCGGCTGCCTTCACATAAGCAATGAACGAAGCAGCCGAGTTTATATCAGGCTATTTGCAGGTGGTCAACAATGGCTGTAATTTCCCAGTCGAACTCTGCGGCTGTTTTACTGGCTTGACGTAACCATTGCAGTGTTTCTAATACGGCATCGGAACTGGTGTTGCCGTGGTTTATGTGCTGGTCTATAGCCGCTTGTGTTTGTCCCACAAATTTTTCGGTTAATGTGTTTTCCTCTTCAGAGTTTGAAAACTGTGCTAACACATCTGCTGGGGTCTTGTTGCCTTGCGGCGATATGTGCCCGTACTGCGATTCCCATTGCGTGAGCAACTCACTAACCGACTGTGCATGCTCAAGCACGCTGGTGGTTGTACTTCGTTGCAGTTGAGAGCCACACACCCACAATAGTTTTCGCATAGCGGCAGCGGCATGCTGAAGCGATTCGAATTCGCTGACGTAATGGCTTCTAAAGCTATCCCAGTCCTTTAACGCGGCT
>CALDTX010000044.1 GCA_937923565.1 uncultured Granulosicoccaceae bacterium
ACCGGCGTAGATGGGGCGAATGAACGTATCATCTGAAACCACCTCGGTGATGTCTGAAATGCCTGACACATCCAGCAAGGCTGCGACGCGAGGCATCACATTTTTGCCAGCCGCAGTGGCTGCAAATAAAATGTGGCTGTAGTCTGCTGCAATACTCACCACCAATGCCGATAAATTTTCTGCCAGCTCATGCTCATAGGCGGCATCGTCGCAATGTAACACTTTGGCTACACCGTCAACCTGGGCCGCTGCTTCTGCAACCGCTGCACTGCCAGAGCCCGCTACCAATAGGTGTATGTCTCCACCCATTTTTTTGGCGGCTGTTACTACATTTAATGTGGCAGGCCTTAGCGCGCCAGCTTCGTGTTCCGCAAGAATTAAAATACTCATTAACAATTTCCTGTGAGCGTCGCGCGCTTAAATAACTTTGGCTTCGTTGCGTAGCTTTTCTACCAGCTCTGCAACACTGCTTACGATAACACCGGCTTCACGCTGCGGTGGCTCATTAACTTCAACAACGCTTAATCCGCTGCTGGTGTTAACGCCTGTATCTGCAACAGGAATAATATCCAGTGGTTTCTTTTTAGCCTTCATGATATTTGGCAGCTTGGCATAACGTGGCTCGTTCAAACGCAAGTCGGTGGAAATAACCGCAGGGCTCTTAACGCGGATGGTTTCCAAACCAGCATCCACTTCACGGGTAACATTTAAGTGGTCGCCATCTACTTCGACTTTCGAGGCAAAAGTGGCTTGCGACATACCCGTTAGGGCTGACAGCATCTGTGCTGTTTGGTTAGCATCATCGTCAATAGCCTGTTTACCCAGAACTACCATACCGGGCGACTCTTTTTCGACAACGTGCTGGAACAATTTTGCGATGGCTAAAGGCTCCAGCAGTTCGTCGGTTTCAATCAGAATACCGCGATCTGCGCCCATCGCTAAGGCCGTCCGAATGGTTTCCTGACTTTGGCTTGGACCAATGGAGAGCACAATGACTTCTTCAGCATTGCCCGCTTCTTTTACCCTGAGTGCCTCTTCTACGGCAATTTCGTCAAACGGGTTCATTGACATTTTTACGTTAGCCAGCTCAATGCCGGATTTATCGGCTTTAACTCGCGCTTTAACGTTGTAATCAAGCACACGCTTAACGCCCACCAGAATTTTCATTTAGAGACTACCCTCGAATAATAGTTATTTACAAACCTAGACATATTAACCGTTTTCGTTACGATATCACGGTTTTGAGCGTGCCAAATTGGCGCTCCCAATAGGTTCAGCGTCGTTCCAGAATGGCAATAGGCGAAGATTTGCCAACTACTCGCCAATATCTTCGTTCCACAATGTTGGCTCTTCGGCTATGAAGGCCTGCATTAGCGCTACACACTCCGCATTATTTAAGATTTCCAGGTTCACACCACGGCTTTTTACGTAGTCTTCAGGGCCTTGAAATGTTTGATTTTCGCCAACAATCACGTGCTTAATGCCGTACAGCAAAGCCGCACCACTACACATATCGCAAGGAGACAACGTGGAGTACAACGTGGCCCGCTGATACTCTTTGGCACTCAGCCTTCCGGCATTTTCCAGACAGTCCATTTCAGCATGACGAATTGCACTGCCATGTTGCACACGTTGATTATGGCCACGACCTACAATTTTGCCATCGAGCACCAACACAGAACCTATGGGTATGCCACCACTGGCTCGCCCTTTTTTCGCTTCCTCTATGGCAGCTGCCATAAACTGAGTGTGATCGCTCATGAGTTATTCCAGTTGAATTCGTCCGTCAATTCTAACCTGAACTTGGCTGGTTCCGGCCTCAATTGCAGGGGCCGAAGCCACTGAACTCATTTCGGCGGAACGCATGCGCATTTGATCGTGCATAACCGGGAAATGATCTGATGTGTCTATCCGAATATCCATCATGCGATAGCCCGGCGCTCCCATGTTCAGTTGCACCAATTGAGCGCGCTTTTTAAATGTATCCAGCGCTTCATTAATTAGCTTATCTTCTGCAGCTTTGCGCGTAGCCGTTTTCGCACTGAGCACGATACCCTGAACCTGTAACCGCTCCTGCAAGGTTTGAATGGCCTCACCGGCTTGTTCGAAGTTATCGGTTTTTAACTGCAAACTCTGGCTGGCATTCCATCCGATGATCCGTGACCCGTTCCTTTCATAACGTGGGTGGGTTTGGTAATCACGGGTTTGCGACGCTATATCGGAAAACTTGCGAAGCCTTGCTACAGCCCATCCCATTGTGGCGTTAATTTGATTGGCTAGCTCCGCTGCATCGCTACCTTGCGCTTGTGCTTGCAAATTAATCGTCATTTGATCGTTTTCGACGCTTGTCTCAACCGTTGCGCTCAAAGAGAACACATCGAATACAGGGTCGTTGTTTTGCGCATGCAGTGGCGCAGCAAACTGCATTGCACAAGCTGCCAATACCGCCGCACAGGCCAGTCGTCGTTTTATAGAAAGACTGCTGATGGATCGAATGCTCAACTTGCTGATGTCGTTAATAACGCTTCTGATCACGTGAGAACCTCCTCGATAAAACTTACAACGAATTAGCGCTCCAAAATAGCGCTGACACCCATACCACCTGCCGTACAAATAGAAATAAGCCCGCGACCACTACCACGTTCGTTGAGCAGCTGCGCCAGCGTACCTGTAATGCGTGCACCGGTTGCGGCAAACGGATGGCCAACGGCTAAGCTGCTTCCGTTAACGTTCATTTTTTCGCGATCAATACTACCCAACGCTTCGTTTCTGCCTAAGGTGGTTTTGCAATAGTCGGCGTCTTCCCATGCTTTTAACGTACACAGTACTTGCGCCGCAAAGGCTTCATGAATTTCGTATAAGTCGAAGTCTTGCAGTGTAAGATTCGCGCGCTGAAGCATGTTGCTAACAGCAAGGGTAGGCCCCATCAGTAAACCGGCTCCACCCACAAAGTCGACGGCTGCCGTTTCAGTATGTGTTAGATAAGCTAACACAGGTAAGCCACGTTGCTTAGCCCACTCTTCACTGCAGAGCAGCACGCCTGCGGCACCGTCGGTTAGCGGCGTACTGTTACCCGCAGTTAACGTACCCTTGTCGGTTTTTTCATAAGCTGTGCGCAGTTTGGCCAATGCTTCAACGCTGGTATCAGGACGCATATTGTTATCGCGGCTAACGCCTTCGCACGGAATCAATAAATCGTCAAAAAAACCGTTCTGATAAGCAGCAGCCGCTTTTAAATGGCTTTGCACAGCCAGCTCATCCTGTGCTTGTCGATCGATCGACCATTCCTGAGCCATTAATTCACAATGCTGCCCCATGCTTAATAAAGTACGCGGCTCATTCACTGACGGTGGCACCGGCTTAAGCTCTTTAGGCCCAAAGCCTTTTAACAAGGCAAGCTTAGATTTGATGTCGCGTGCTTTACCTAACTTCACCAAACGCTTCGAGAATTTTTTCCCAAACGATATAGGCACATCGCTAACGGTATCGGAACCGGCCGCTATGGCGCTTTCAATTTGACCCGTTGCGATTCTTGCAGCAGCCACAGCCGCAGCTTGCAAACTGGTTCCACAGGCTTGTTGCATGGTTAAACCTGGTGTTAACGGTGACAACTCGGTACTTAGGATTGCTTCGCGGGCGATGTTCCAGTCTTTAGGGTGAGTGATAACAGCGCCGGCATTAACCTCCCCTAACACTTCACCTTGCAAAGCATAACGATCAACTAAACCGTTCAGCACTGTGCTTAGCATTTTTAGATTAGAAATATCGGCGTAAGCTGAACCACTTCTGCAAAACGGAATTCTTACGCTGCCAGCAATAACAACGGGTCGGATGGTTTGATTAGCCATGGGCATTTTCCTTTACAGCATTGTTAGCCAGATAGTTCATAGGGCCGCCGGTAAATGGTGCGAAGCCAGTACCGAATATGATGCCAGCGTCGAGTAAGTCGTCATCTTCAACAATGCCGTCTTCGGATACCGCTTTGCATTCATCGAGAAAAGGACGCATTAAACGTTTGGCGATTTGATCACCATAAGCATTGTCGACAGTGGCGGGTTTTCTATCGGCTTGACCATCAGACCATACATAAAAACCTTCCCCTGTTTTCTTGCCCAGCTGTTTTTTATCGATCATGCTTTGTAATAAATTACGCTGTGCTTCCACATCACCCTTAGCCAGTGTTTGCGCCACATTCATACAGACATCCAAGCCAACGATATCAGCCAATTCAATCGGCCCCATTGGCATGCCAAATCGAATGGCTGAGGCATCAATAATTTCTTTATCAACGCCCTCTAATGTCATGGTGATCGCTTCCATTAAATAAGGGGCTAACACTCTGTTAACCAAAAAGCCCGGTGAGCTTTTAACGCGTAACGGAAAACGATTTATTTGCGCACAATAGGCAGCGCCTTTCAACACCCAGGACTCGTCGGTGTTTTCGCCGTACACTATTTCTACCAACGGCATTTTTGCCACCGGGTTAAAGAAATGAATACCAATTAACCGTGACGGATTTTTTAGATCTTGTGCGAGTTCTTCAAGCGGCAATGCAGACGTGTTAGTGGCCAACACTGCATGCTCGGCCATGAGTGGCTCTATGGTGCTGTAGAGCTCTCGCTTTGCATCAGCGTTTTCATAGATGGCTTCGATAATGACATCGGCTCTGGCGATACCACTGCCTTCAACATCGGGGCGTAAACGTGCAAGTGCGGCATCAACAGCCGGTTTTTTTCGTAGCCGTTTTTTGAACAAGGCTTTAGCGCGTTTCAGTGCTGGCTCAATGTATTTTAATTCGCGATCTTGCAGGGTCACGTCCATACCTTGCAGCACACACCAAGCAGCGATATCACCACCCATAACACCGGCACCTACTACATGCACCCGACTGACCGGAAAGTCTGCACGCTTACCCAGCTCTTTCATGCGTTCAGTGAGAAAAAAGACACGGCGTAAATTGGTTGCCGTGGGGCCAACCATTAACTCACCCACTTTTTGCGCTTCGCCTTCAAACATTCTTACGCGATTGTCGCGAGCGCTTTCCCACAGATTGATCATTTCAAACGGTGCAGGATAATGAGCAGGATTAACTTTTTCGGCTGTTTTCTTGCGCAACATGCTGGCAATGGCTTTACGCGCTGGCTGGCGATTCGTCATAGCAGCAAGCTTTGAAGGTCCGCGACTTTTGCGTTTTTTCAGAATTGCCCGGCGCGCGCTCCATTGCAAACTACCAAATTCATCCACCAACTCATCGATAATGCCAACACCTCTGGCCGCTGGTGCACGTAACATGCGGCCCGTTAGCATAAGCTCCATGCCTTTTAACCCGCCAACTTTTTCGGTTAAACGCGTGGTACCACCAAGGCCCGGAAATATACCCAACTTCACTTCGGGAAACCCAACGCGCGTTTCTGGTACATTTAACGCCACCAGGTAATCGCAGGCTAGCGCCAGTTCAAGACCACCGCCCAAACAAAACCCATGTACAGCAGCAACGGTTGGGCACGGTAAATTTTCTAACCGTGAGAATACCGACAAGCCCTCACGAATTTTCTCGCTAACCGCGTCGGCTGAGGTAAATCCGCTGAACTCGCGAATATCGGCACCCACAATAAAGCTGGCTTTTTTGCCCGACTGAATAACAAGGCCTGTTGGTGTATTTGCCTCAGCCATGGCTAATAAGTCTGACAGTTCATCGAACACCGCTTCGCCAAGCGAATTAGTTGATTCGCCTTGCCTGTCGAGTGTTAGCCACAATATTTCACTTTTATCGCGTTCATAGCGCCAGTGTACGAACTGCTTTTCGTCTGAATTACTCATATAAACTCGTCTGTTTGGCTGCTCTGTGAGAGCTTAGTCCCGAATACATGGTAACAATTCCAACCGCCACCAAAATATACAAATTATTAAAAGGTCAAATTGGTTGAGACATAAGTTTGCACGCGGCGCCGATCAGCATCCCATGCAAAGTCAATACGCAGATCGGTATTCGTTAACGACGCAATTTTCCGCCGCAAGCCAAAGCCCAATCCCACTTTTTGCTCAATTAGTTTAAATTCATTGCGATCATGCACATTGCCTATATCGGCAAACGCAACCCAGCGCCACAATGGATAAGCGAAAAAGCCTTGCTTATACTCAATATTAAACAGGGCCTGCATATCGCCGCTAGCCGTATTGCTGTCTAAACCGCGTAGTAACTCGCCTCCACCAACGTGATAAGCCTTTTCACCGAACGGCGCACCGTCGCTTATGCCGAAGCGCGCCTTGATATTCAGATTACGCTGACCATCGGGAAGTGGTAAGTACCATATTCCAAACAGATCAT
>CALDTX010000045.1 GCA_937923565.1 uncultured Granulosicoccaceae bacterium
CAGCGATTTAACACGCTTTATCCATTGACCCTGTGAACGGGTCGACGTATAGTGGCGTCCAGTGCTTTTTTGTGTTCTTTGGTGGAGAATTTGGCCATTTAGGTCAGTCGAAGTGATGTTTAGGGGTATTTCCAAGTTGACGGTTGATGCTAAGGGGCGTGTTGCCATGCCCAAGCACCATCGCGATCGCCTGGAATCTGACGGTATCACCGGACTGATGGTCACAGCAGATCCGTCGAAATGTTTGCTGATCTACCCGATGCCGGATTGGCTCGAAATTGAAGCAAAGCTGATGGCGATGCCAAATACCAACAGCCGAACGCGTGCGCTGCAGCGTTTGTATGTGGGTTATGCCACCGAGGCAGGATTTGATACAAACGGGCGAATTTTATTGCCGTCCGAGTTGCGCCAATACGCTGGAATCGGAAAAAAAGCCGTTTTGATTGGACAAGGAAAAAAATGCGAGCTGTGGAGCCAGGAAGCTTTTGATGATGCGTCGGAAATGTGGCCAGACGAAATCAAAGAGTTTGACGAGGGCGAAATGCCTGAAGCCATTCAGCAGCTATCGATATAAATGAATGACCAGTCGCATGTACCGGTGCTGCACAGCAGTGCGGTTCAAGCGCTGCAAATAAACCCAGGCGGGGTTTATGTAGATGCAACTTATGGACGAGGAGGGCACACGCAAAGCGTGTTGAATTTGTTGAATGAAAAAGGGCGATTGCTGGCACTGGACAGAGATCCGGAAGCAATAGCTGATGCAAATAAAAAGTTTGGAAACGATCAGCGGTTTAGCATCGTGCAATCAAATTTTGCGGATTTGACTGCAGTGATAGAGCAGCAAGGCTTGTTGCAGCAAGTTGATGGTTTACTTTTAGATTTAGGGGTTTCCTCTCCGCAACTTGATGTTGCTGAACGAGGATTTAGTTTCTCGCAAGATGGTGAATTGGATATGCGCATGGACCCTACAACGGGTTTGTCAGCGACTCAGTGGCTTGCACAGGTAAAGCTTGCCGATTTGATTGACGTGCTTAGAACCTTTGGTGAAGAACGGTATTCAAAGCGCATCGCAACAGCGATCGTTAATGCCCGTGATGAAGCACCGATAACACGCACCGGACAACTGGCAGAAATTGTTAAGCAGGCTCATCCACGTTGGGAAAGGCATCATCATCCGGCAACCCGTACCTTTCAAGGTATTCGTATTTTTATTAATGGTGAGTTGGACGCTGTATCCAAAGTTCTAGCCAGTGCGCCTTCTGTGTTAAAGCAGGGAGCTCGCATTGTCGTGATCAGTTTTCATTCCTTAGAAGATCGCTTGGTGAAGCGTGCATTCAGAGCGCCGATGCCACCGGCTGATTTTCCAAGACACTTGCCATTGCCTGAAATGGCGGCGCCTGTTTGGAAGGCATTAGGCAAGGCAGTAAAAGCGAACGAGCAAGAATTGTCTGAAAATCCACGAGCACGTAGTGCTGTAATGAGAGTGGCCGTAAAACTGTGACGAAGCGATTAGCATTCTCTCTTTGTGCATTGGCTGCGCTTATCGTTTGCAGTGCGGTTGCTGTTGTGTATTCAAAACACCTTACTCGGCTTAGTTATGCTGAACTGAGTCGAAGTCAGAAGGCTATTGATGAGCTGGAAATACAGTGGAGTCAGTTGCAAATAGAAGAAGGTACATTTTCGGAGCATGGCATTGTTGAACGCACCGCTACTGAAAGGCTGGGCATGAAACTGCCCGGACTCGAAGGCTCCGTCATGATTGCTCGTCATCCCAACTAACCGGCATATGAATCGTTCAGATATTCCCATGAGTAATTGGTCACTACGCAGGCTGTTTGTCTTGCTTAGCTTTGCCGCTATGGGAGCTTTGTTGTTGGGTCGTGCGCTTTATTTGCAGGTGTTTGCTCACGATTTTTATCAGGATCAGGGAGATGCCCGGCATATACGCACTGTTTCAATTGCAGCGCATCGCGGCAACTTAATGGATCGCAACGGTGAACCATTGGCGATCAGCACGCCTATTCAAAGTATATGGGGTGTGCCCAGTAAGCTGGTAACGCAACCTGCGGCATTACGCGAAGTGGCTGCGCTGTTAGCTATCGATGGTGAGGAGCTACTTAAGCGCGCAGACAGAGCCAATAAGTCTAAAAAAGAATTCTTGTATGTTAAGCGCCATGTGCCGCCGGTGTTGGCCGATAAAGTGATGGACTTGCGAGTTGAGGGTTTAAGCTTACAAAGAGAGTATCGACGATACTATCCAAGTGGTCGGGCCGCATCACAAGTGGTTGGCTTTACCGATATAGACGAGCGCGGTCGTGAAGGCTTGGAAATGGCCTATAACGATTGGCTTAGCGGAAAGCCCGGCTCGCGGCGCGTAGTGCAAGACCTTAATGGTCGGGAAATTACTGGTGTTGATATTCTGGAGCCAGCGGTTGCCGGAAAAGATCTGCGTTTAAGTATCGATAAACAACTGCAGTACTTTGCTGATCAGGCCTTAATTGATGCGGTTACTGAAAACAAGGCTGAATCGGCGTCGGTTGTCGTTATGGCTGTTGATACCGGCGAAGTGCTGGCGATGGCCAATTACCCATCTTATAACCCCAACGATATGTCAGATCGTACGGGTGGTCGTCAGCGTAACCGTTCATTAACTGATGTGTTTGAACCGGGTTCTACGATGAAGCCTTTCACCATTGCAGCTGCACTGGATTCTGGAAACTTTAAAGCTGACGATATCGTTTTTACGTCCCCTGGCTACTACAGCATAGGTAAATACCAAATCAACGATACTCGTGATAACGGTTGGTTGGATTTGCGTGGCATTGTGAAAAAATCCAGTAACGTTGGTGTCAGTAAAGTGGCCACTCAGCTTGATCCGGAACAAATGTGGTCTGTGTTCGACTCCTTCGGGTTTGGGCGACCACCGGGCAGTGAATTCCCAGGTGAGGTTGCTGGCTACTTTAATCATCCAACACTTTGGCATCACATCGAACAAGCCAGTATTTCTTATGGTTATGGCATATCAGTGTCGGCGTTACAGCTTGTGCGCGCCTATTCGGCGCTGGCTAATGACGGTGTCATGCCGACGGTCTCCTTCGTTGCATCAGACGATGCTCCTGAAGGTCGACGGGTTATAGATAAAGAGATAGCTCGTGAAGTTCGTAGCATGCTTGAAGCGGTGGTGACGGATGGCACAGGTTCGCGGGCGCGTGTACCGGGTTATCGCGTAGCCGGAAAAACCGGTACATCACATCGTTCGCAATCAGGTGGTTACGCAGAAGACAGATACGTTTCTGTTTTTGCAGGTTTTGCACCGGCCTCTGACCCTAAATTTGCCACTGTGGTTGTTATTCACGATCCGAAAGCGGGTCAGCACTTTGGAAGTGTTGTTGCAGCTCCTGTATTTGCGAATGTCATGTCGCATGCTTTGCGCTTACAAAATATTGAACCCGATGATGTAGACGACAGACGTGCCAGCTTAGCTGGAGCTGTGCGGGGTGATTCCTCATGAGTCTTGCGTCGGCTCACAAGATGGCATTACCTGACTTGTTCAAGGCAATAACGCCAGCAATCACTGCAGACTTCGGGGCTGTGCCGAATATTGCTGTTAGTGGCATTAGTCTGGATACGCGTTTGCTACAGGCGAATGAACTCTACCTTGCGCTACCGGGTGCTACAGCTCATGGCTTGCAGTTCGTTGCAAAAGCTATCGAAAATGGCGTTGCTGCAATTGCTACAGATGCGCCTAGCGCATCGACTTACGCTGAACAAATTGCATTAGCAAGCTCTGCATCGATACCTGTCTTTTTTGTTGAAAACTTAAAAGCAAACGCAAGTGTTATCGCCAGTACTTTCTATGGTCAACCTAGCCAGCACATGAAGGTAGTCGCTGTAACCGGCACTGATGGCAAAACGTCTGTGTGTCAGTTTGTTGCGCAGGCGTTGCAGTCTATGGGCGAACCCTGTGGTTATATTGGTACTCTTGGTTGGGGGTTGAAGCAGCTAAATAGCACCGATTTAACGACACCCGATGCAGTGAGTTTGCAACAAATGTTAGCTAATCTGCATGCGGAAGGGGCTTCAGTGGTTGCCTTGGAAGCGTCATCTCATGGTTTACAGGAAGGTCGGCTAGACGCAATTCACATTGATGTCGCTGTATTAACTAATTTTGGTCGAGATCATCTCGACTACCACAAAACGATTGAAGCTTATCGCGAGGCAAAGGCTGCATTGTTTGACTGGCCAAGTTTATCGGCGGTTGTTCTAAACGGCAGTGATAGCCTTGGTGCATCATTGGCGGCTAATACAACGCTCCCCGCAGTGGTTTTTTATTCTGACGATACGCTATTCGAGCAATCCCGGGTAATACCTGAGGTTGAGCTGGAAGTCGATAGTATTTCTTTGTCTGATCAGGGTATTGCGTTTGAGCTTTTTGATAACGGTGAGTCGTTCGTTGTTAATAGCCAGCTGATGGGGCGCTTTAATATTGAAAATTTGATGGCATGTCACGGAGTGCTTCGCGCCTTAGGGCATGCGGCAAACGATGCTAGCGCTGCTCTACAGAATGTTACTGCTGTCGCTGGTCGGATGGAGCGCTTCGATACACGCAATCATGCAACTGCCATCGTAGATTATGCGCATACGCCGCAGGCATTGGAATCAGTTTTATCGAGTGCCCGCGAACACTGTGAAGGTGAGCTGTGGGTCGTGTTCGGTTGCGGTGGAGACCGCGATGCCGGTAAGCGTGCGCCAATGGGGCGGGCAGCTGAAGCAGCGGATCGCATAGTAGTTACCGATGACAACCCTCGAACAGAAAGTTCGGCTAGCATCATTGCGCAAATTATAGCCGGTATGGCATCACCGGAGCGCGCAGTGCAATTGCCTGATCGTGAGTCCGCTATCCGTTATGCATTAACCCATGCCAGTGCTGCCGATCTTGTTGTCGTTGCCGGAAAAGGACATGAGCCGTATCAAATTGTTGGTACGCAAAAGCGCGACTTCAGTGATCGCGATACGGTTGTTCGCTTGATGCAGGAGGCTAGCTGATGTTCCGGTTTATGCTGTCTGATTGTCAACAAGCACTTAATGGCGTACTCACTGGCGATGATGTTGAGCTGAGTAGTTTTAGTATCGACACACGCACATTAAAAGCCGGTGATCTTTACATCGCGATTAAAGGCGATAACTTTGATGGCCACGATTATTGTCAGCAAGCAATAGATAAAGGCGCGGTTGGTTTACTGGTGCATAAGCCAGTCGAGGTCAGTGTGCCGGTAATGCAAGTTGAAGATACCCGAAGTGCGTTGATTAACTTGTCGCGCTTATGGGCGGATATTTTTCAGGTGCCTACCGTAGCGGTTACTGGTAGCAATGGTAAAACAACCGTAAAAGAACTTATTGCGGCTATCTTAGGTCAGCTTGGTCCTGTGTTGGCGACTAAAGGAAATTTAAACAATGATATTGGTGTTCCATTAACGCTGCTGAGCATCCGAGCTCATCATCGCTACGCCGTTGTAGAAATGGGTGCCAATCATAAAGGCGAAATTGCGCAGCTGAGTCAACTCGTACAGCCAGACGTTGCGCTTGTTAATAATATCGGCCCTGCACATTTAGAAGGCTTCGGTAGTATCGATGCGGTGGCGCAAGCTAAATCTGAAATTTATTCAGGGGTCAGTAGCGATGGCTGGGCCGTGATCAATGCAGATGATACTTATGCTGAGCAGTTGCGCGAAGCGGCGTCACATTGTCGTACAACCGACTTCGGCTTTACCAAAGATGCGGCCGTTCAGCTGCAAAGTGGTAGTGCTTTACAAATTAAATGTGTGGGCAAAACGCTCGCTCCCCGATTCGCCTTGCTAGGGCAGCATAACCGTTTAAATGCCGCTGCTGCTATTGCTGCTGCTCGTTGTTTGGATGTGCAGCCTGTGGCTATTATGGCTGGCATTGCTTCTGTTTTGCCGGTTAATGGTCGCTTGGATAGTAAGTCCGGCTATGCTGGTGCGCGACTCATCGATGATACGTATAACGCGAATCCTGCTTCGGTAAAAGCTGCGATTACAGTGCTTAAAGAACAAGGTGGTACGACGCACTTAGTACTTGGTGACATGGCTGAACTAGGCCCGGATGAACAAGAACTGCATGCGCAAGTGGGCACGTTTGCAAAACAAGCTGGTATTGATCAGCTTTGGACGGTTGGCAAATTAAGTCAACACGCATCGCAAAGTTTTGGCAGTAGCAACCATTTTGACACACAAGCAGCCTTAGTCGAAGCCATAAAGCCTGTGCTATCCAGTGAGGTCTGCGTTCTGGTTAAAGGTTCGCGCGGCAGTCAAATGGAGCATGTTGTTGAACAGCTGGCTGGCAGTGAGCCTTTAAAGCGTGAAAGCGCAGTGGTTGAAGAAGCCGATACAACCGAGGTCATATCGCTATGATGCTGCTTATTGGCGACTGGTTGTCCATGTTCGACGCAGGTTTTGGCGTAGTTCAGTACATTACGTTGCGCGCCATATTCTCAGCATTAACCGCTTTGGTTATTTGTCTGATGTATGGTCCTAAGCTAATTCGTTGGCTTACTGATGCTCGTATTGGTCAGTCGGTAAGAGATGACGGGCCCGAGTCGCACCTTGTAAAGGCAGGTACGCCTACCATGGGCGGTGCAATGATCATTTTTGCTGTTGTGCTAAGCACACTGTTGTGGTCTGACTTAACCGTTAAGCAAGTGTGGTTCGCGTTATTTGTGACGATCGGTTTTGCTGCAATTGGCTGGGTGGATGATTACCGAAAAGTTGTTCTGGCAAATTCTGCAGGTTTAAGTGCCCGAGAGAAACTGTTCTGGCAAACCTTGGTTACCGGTGCCGTCGTTATTGTTATGTACCTCACCACTGCCGACAAAAGCGAATTGTTGTTGGTTTTGCCGTTTTTTAAAGATGCTGGCATAGAGCTGGGTTGGGCATTTTTACCGTTTGCGTTTTTGGTTATTGTTGGATCAAGTAACGCGGTTAACTTAACCGACGGTTTAGATGGTTTGGCTATTTTGCCCTCTGTCATGGTTGCTGCCGGTTTAGGGTTGATTGCATACCTTGCAGGTCATGCGGTGTTTGCGGGCTATTTAAATATTCCTAATATAAAAGGTTCTGGTGAGCTAACTGTTTTTTGTAGCGCATTAGTTGGTGCAGGTCTTGGTTTCCTTTGGTTCAACACGTATCCGGCTCAGGTGTTTATGGGTGATGTTGGTGCTTTGTCTTTGGGTGCTGCATTGGGAGTGGTTGCCATCATGGTGCGTCAGGAAATCGTGCTATTCATTATGGGCGGTGTTTTCGTGATGGAAGCGGTTTCGGTGATTTTGCAGGTAGCGTCTTTCAAAATGACGGGTCGGCGAATTTTTCGAATGGCACCAATCCATCATCACTTTGAATTGAAAGGTTGGCCAGAGCCGCGCATCATTGTGCGTTTTTGGATCATAACCGTCATTCTTGTTTTGGTTGGCTTATCAACGCTGAAATTACGCTGATGACGCCTGAACAACTACAGAATAAGAAAATATTACTTGTTGGCCTTGGTTTAACGGGCGTATCGGTTGCGCGTTATTTACAGATGCATGAGTTGTCGTTCGATGTTGCGGATGAAAGTGCTGGATGGGAAAACGCAAATCAGTCTAATGACGAAACAAAACCAGTCGATTTTTCAAATAGTGTAAAACATGATGTGCTTAGTGTTGAATTATGCATGCAGTACGATGTCATTTTATTGAGTCCGGGTGTCCCTCGTGCGCACCCTGCAATCGCTGCTGCGTTGGAAAATAAGGTTAGCGTTATTGGCGATATAGAATTGTTTGCAAGCGTTGCCACGAAGCCGATCATTGCGGTAACCGGGTCCAATGGCAAAAGCACTGTGGTTTCTTGGGTAGCGGCAGTATTGCAGCAAGCAGGTCAGGCAGCGGTGTTGTGCGGCAATATCGGAAAGCCTGCGCTCGATGCGCTGAGTGAGAGTGTGGCTATGTATGTTCTGGAGCTGTCCAGCTACCAGTTGGAATCAACAAGCTCATTAAAGTCGTTTTCTGCTGTGGTCTTGAATGTCTCAGACGATCATATGGATCGCTATGCCTCTTTAGCTGAGTATGCAAAAGTAAAGCGCACAATTTACAGGCACTGCATACATCGTGTATTTAACGCCGACGATAAACAAACCCATTTAACAGCGCAAGAGAGCGCGCAGCCAGCCTATGGGTCTGTTGATGCGAGTAACGATGTGTCTTATTCACTGGTAGAAAACAGCTCGGCGCGGTATACGTTAAAAACTGAGCAGAATGAAACCTTTCTATGCCGAGACCAGCAACGAGTACTCAATACGGTTGAATTGCAGCTACCCGGTATGCATAACGTTGCCAACGCTTTAGCGGTTATGTCGTTACTGGATGCGTTTGCGTTAACTAACCAGCAATTGCGCGAGGGGCTGATGAGCTTCAGTGGGCTTGTGCATCGTACTCAGTTAATTCGTGATGCTAATGGTGTGCGTTGGTACAACGACTCCAAAGGTACCAATATTGATGCTTGCGAAAAAGCCATCTTGGCGATGAACGGCCCAGTTGTTCTTATCGCTGGCGGGTTGGGTAAGGGCGCCGACTTTAGCGAATTGCGCAACACCGTGAGGCAGCAAGTTAAAGCATTGGTCTTGATTGGCAGAGATGCTCAGTTAATTGCTGATGCGTTAGATGGCTGTGTAGAGGCGGTGCATTTCGCAAACAGCATGGCCGATGCTGTACACATCAGTGCCGGCATTAGTTGCAACGGAGATGTCGTTCTACTTTCGCCGGCTTGCGCAAGCTTCGACATGTTCAAGAACTTCGAAGTTCGTGGCGAACAGTTTGTTGCAGAAGTTGAGAGGCTAGCCGCATGAGCTCGCTCGTGTCTAAAGTAGCCTCGGGCCAATTACCCGCTGTAGATAATTTGGCTGAGGCTTCTCGTCGATCGCTATCTGACAACATGTTGCTGATCGTTATCGTCAGTTTGTCACTGTTCGGTGTGGTGATGATCGCGTCTGCATCGATGGCGTATGCAGCCGAGCATTATCAGAATCCGTTTTACTTTGCCAACAGGCAGTTACTGTTCCTCGGCTTGGGTTTAGTTGTGGGTGGTTTACTGTTCCAGTTGCCTTTGTCGGCATGGGAGAAGTACGGGCCTTATCTTATTATTGTGTCGCTGTTCTTTTTGTTGCTGGTTCTGTTCATTGGTAAAGAGGTTAACGGCAGTAAACGTTGGATAGATCTTGGCGTGTTTACGGTGCAGGTTTCGGAAACCGTAAAGCTATTTATCATTGTTTATTTAGCCGGCTATTTAGTACGGCGCGGCGAATTGGTGCAAAGCACATTTGGTGGTTTCGCTCGGCCATTGGCACTTATTTGTTTTGCTAGCTTATTGCTGCTACTTGAGCCGGATTTTGGTGCGGCGTTTGTTATCGTACTAACCGCCAGCGCAATGCTATTTGTTGCAGGCGTACGTATGACTCAGTTTATTGCACTGCTTGCGGGTTTAAGTGTGGTGTCCACACTGCTTATTCTATTATCTCCTTATCGCTTACGTCGATTGGTCAGCTTTGTTGATCCGTTTTCCGATCCGTTTAATTCGGGTTTCCAGTTAACGCAATCGCTGATTGCTATTGGTAGTGGTAGCTTAACCGGCACAGGGTTGGGCAACAGTGTGCAAAAACTATTTTACTTGCCTGAAGCTCATACCGATTTTCTGTTCGCCGTACTTTGTGAAGAGCTGGGTTTTGTCGGTGTTGTGTTTGTGGTTTCTATTTACGGCTTTATTTTGTGGAAAAGCTTTCGTCTAGCACGTATTGCAGAGGAACAGGGGAATCGCTTTGCTGGCTACTTAGCATTGGGTATCGGTGTTTGGATTGGTTTGCAATCGTTTATCAATATGGGTGTAAACATGGGAATACTGCCTACCAAAGGCATAACCCTACCCATGATGAGTTACGGCGGCAGTAGTGCCATTGTATTTGCTATCGCATTTGCCTTGTTGCTGCGTATTGAATGGGAAACGCGAGGCTATGCTAAACGCGTATTACGCAATGTACGTCCGTTGGAGGATCACCTCTGATGAGCGCTCAAGCAGTCGTTGTTATTGCAGCTGGCGGTACCGGTGGGCATATTTTTCCAGGTTTGGCTGTGGTTGAAAAGCTGGCTGAACTAAACACGTCCGTTGTGTGGATAGGCACCAAAGAGGGTATGGAGTCGCGTATCGTGCCCGCGGCCAACGTTGATATCCGTTGGATAAAAGTAAAAGGCTTAAGAGGCAAAGGTTTGGCGGGCTTAGTGTTAGCGCCGTTTAAACTGGCCTATGCCTGTCTGCAAAGTATAAGAATTTTAACGCAAGTGAAAGCCAGCGCAGTTTTGGGTATGGGTGGTTTTGTGTCTGGGCCTGTTGGCATTGCCGCGTTGCTAATGCGTAAGCCTTTAGTGTTGCATGAACAAAACGCAATTGCTGGTATGACCAACCGTTATTTAAGTCGTTTTGCCAAGCAGGTGTTTTGCGCTATGCCAGGCGTTTTCCCATCCAGCGTAAACGCACGGGTTGTTGGAAATCCAATGCGCGCCGTGCTAACACCAAACGCTGCTGCTTCAGAAGCGGATTCCATTGTTACCCAACGCGCCTTACGCGTTTTAGTGGTTGGTGGTAGCCGTGGTGCACAAGCACTTAACGATATGGTTCCGGCAAGCATTGAGCAGCTGCCCAAAGGCTGTATTGAGGTCATTCATCAAACGGGTGAAAACGACTTAAACAAAGTGCAGGCCGCTTATGAAAGTATTCAGCAGGCTAGCGATGCTTTCAAAGTGAGTGCCTTTATCGACGATATGGCGTCAGCCTACGCGTGGGCCGATATTGTGCTTTGCAGAGCAGGTGCTATGACGGTCAGCGAGCTTAGCGCTGTCGGCCTACCCAGTATTTTGGTGCCTTTTCCTCATGCGGTTGATGATCACCAAACCATGAACGCACGTTATTTATCTGATGCGGGTGCCGCTGTTTTAATTCAGCAATCTGATCTAACCGCCAGTGTTTTAGCTGCGCAATTACAGAACTTTATAGATAAACCTGAATTGTTGAATGCCATGGCAGTGGCCGCTGCCAAGCAATACAAGCCTGATGCTGCGCAGCAGGTAGCCGATGCACTGGTGGAGGTAAACCGCTAATGGTTGTCGATATTTCACCGGCGGTAAAAAGCCAAATGCGACGTGTGCGTGGCATGCACTTTATTGGCATCGGTGGTGTTGGCATGGGCGGTATTGCTGAAGTAATGCATCACTTGGGCTTTGAAGTGAGTGGTTCCGACTTAGGCAGCAATGCATTAACACAACGCTTGGCATCGTTGGGTATCAAAGTGCTTAAAGGGCACGCTGCTACGCATGTGGAAGGTGCTGATGTTGTCGTTATTTCAACAGCGGTTCCCGAGGATAACCCAGAGTTAGTGCGCGCCAGAGAGCTTGGTATTCCGGTGGTTCGTCGCGCGGAAATGCTTGCCGAATTGATGCGTTTCCAACAAGGTATTGCCGTTGCCGGTACCCATGGAAAAACCACTACAACGAGCTTAGTGGCAAGTCTGTTAACTGAAGCAGGCTTAGACCCAACTTATGTTATTGGTGGGCGCCTTAACAGTTCTTCGGCTAATGCGTATCTTGGCCAGTCAGACTGGCTGGTTGCTGAAGCCGACGAAAGTGATGCGTCGTTTCTGCATTTGCAACCCATGATTGCCATTGTGACTAACATTGACGCGGATCATCTTTCTACTTATGAAGGCGATTTTGAACGGCTCAAGCAAACCTTCGTCGACTTCCTACTGCATTTGCCATTTTATGGTTTGGCTATTGTGTGTATCGATGACGAACATATCCGTGATGTTTTACCTGATGTTGCGCGACCAATTCGCACGTATGGCCTTAGCGAAGGTGCAGATGTACGCGCTGTAAACGTACAACAGCAAGGCTTACAAATGCATTTCGATGTTGTGCTAGCTGATGGCGCCCGAATAAACGATGTTGTGCTCAATATGCCAGGTGAGCACAATGTGTTAAATGCGCTGGCCGCTATTTCGGTTGCACAAGAACTAAACGTTGATAAAGAAAACGTTAAGACAGCTTTGCAAGGTTTTGCTGGTGTCGGTAGGCGTGCTCAGGCTCAGGGTTTATTGCATTTTGACGGTGGCACAGCTCAACTGTTTGACGATTATGGTCATCACCCAACCGAGGTGAGTGCTACTTTAAAAGCGATTCATGGTGGCTGGCCTGAACGGCGCCTGGTTGTGATTTTCCAGCCACATCGTTTTACCCGTACGCGTGATCTGTTTGAAGATTTCGCTGAAAGTTTATCCTTCCCTGACGTGCTCATTCTTACCGAGGTGTATAGCGCTGGTGAAGAAAGAATCACGGGTGCCGACGGGCGTGCTTTGGCGCGTGCCATCCGTAACCGCGGTCAGGTAGATCCTATTTTCGTTGCAGATATAGCGGCGGTGCCTGAGGCACTGAAAACTGTGTTGCGCGATGGCGATATTGTGCTCACGCTAGGTGCGGGCACTGTGGGTAGTTTAGCCAATACGTTGCCAGAAGCGTTTGCAAAGGATGCTAGCCATGTTTAGTACTACGCCTCCAATGCCTTCAGACTTTGGCAAAGTTGCTATTGTTATGGGTGGCTGGTCGGCAGAGCGCGATGTGTCGTTAATGAGTGGGCAGCAGGTGTTTGAAGCATTAAGCACTGCAGGCATTGATGCGCATGCAGTTGATGCAGGTAGAGATATCGCTACTGTGTTGTTAGCTGGAGGGTTTGATCGCGCCTTTTTGATTTTGCATGGTCGAGGCGGCGAAGATGGCAACGTTCAGGCGGCGCTTGAATTAGCCGGCATTCCCTATACAGGCAGTGGTGTTCTTGGTTCAGCACTTTGCATGGATAAATTTAAAAGCAAGTGTTTGGTGAAGCAGTTTGGTGTGCCAACACCAGATGCACATACGGCTAACAATGTCAGTGAAGCAAAATCGTTTGCTCAAAGCATTGGTTATCCGGTTGTTATTAAACCCACCCAAGAAGGTTCCAGTATTGGTGTGAATATGGTTGGCGGTGAGCAGCTGGTTGAAGGTGCATTCAACGAAGCTTGCCGGCACGGTCAGGTTATGGTGGAGCGACGCATGTTAGGTCGTGAAGTGACTGCAGCAATTATCGGCCAAACCACGCTGCCGTTAATCAGTATGCAGGCTGCGGGCGAATTTTATGACTACGACGCTAAATACCACGCTGAAGATACTGTGTACGAATGTCCAGCTCCATTGAGTGCGCAGCTAACTAAAGAAATACAAGCACATGCATTAACCGTGTTCAATGCATTGGGTTGTACCGGTTGGGGTCGGGTTGACTTTATGCTCGATGAAAATGATCAACCGTTCTTTATAGAATGCAATACGGCACCGGGTATGACAAGCCACAGCCTTGTTCCTATGGCGGCCAAAGAATATGGTATTGAGTTCGAGCAGCTGTGCATGGCGATTCTTAGCGGCACATTAGCTGCCGAGGAGCAAGCGGCATGAGCGTGGTTTTTCGATCATCGCCAGTGCATCCGGTTGCTTATTCACCTTCGCGCAACTCGGTGCGGTGGGCTGTTGGCATCATTGGTTTGCTCAGTTTATTGTGGGCATTCTTATTCTTATCTGATTACATTGCCGATCCGGTTCGCTTTCCGGTGTTAAATGTTGATGTTGGCGGCACGCTTGATTACACCGACAGAGATGCACTGCGTGAACGCGTTGAGCAGCATACCGGCCTAGGGTTTTATGGTTTGGATGTAGATGATATTCAGGCCTCTATTGCAACCATGCCTTGGGTAGCGCAAGCGCATATTCGCCGTATGTGGCCCGGCAGGTTGCTGGTTGAAGTGGAAGAGCATGAGCCAGCCGCCCGGTATAACGACAATGCACTCATTAGCAAACGGCTGGTTGTGTTCCAACCACCGCAGTTGTTAAAGGACAATGCGCAATACCTTGAATGGCAAAAGAACTTTGCAAGTTTGCCAAAGCTCAGCGGTGCTGAAGGTCGTCACGAAGCGGTACTGGATGACTATCGTCTTTATTCCAATTTGCTTGCGCCCTTTGGTGCTCAAATAAGCGCTTTGCACGAAGATAAAAGACGCTCGCAAACACTAGAGCTTACAAACAATATAACTGTACGCCTTGGTTATGAAGCTCATGAGCTTCGCTTGCAACGCTTTCTGGATGTTTACGAGCGCTTGGTAACACCGCTCGATGGTCAGGCTGCTCGATTCGATATGCGTTATAGCAATGGTTTCGCGATGTCTGGTGCTTCAACTAATGCGGGTAGTTACTAATGCGTCAAATTGCTTACGAGGTTCGAGGGTAACAATGGCCGAACAAACTGACAAACAAATGATCGTTGGTCTCGACATTGGTACATCCAAGATTGTTGCGATCGTTGCAGAAATAGACGAAGAAGGTAACGTTGAATTAGTTGGCCTGGGTTCGCATCCGTCGCAGGGGCTGAAGAAAGGTGTAGTCATTAACATTGACAGCACTGTACTGGCCATACAGAAGGCTGTGCAGGAAGCTGAGCAAATGGCCAACGTTCAAATCAAATCAGTTTTCGCAGGTATAGCCGGAAGCCATATTAAAAGTTTGAATTCTCACGGCATCGTGGCAATTCGCGCTAACGAAGTTGAAGCGGATGATGTTGATCGTGTTATCGATGCGGCAAAAGCTGTGGCTATTCCAGCCGATCAACGCATTCTGCATGTATTGCCACAAGAATTTATTATTGATAGCCAGGATGGTATACGACAACCCATTGGTATGTCGGGTGTGCGTCTTGAAGCCAAAGTGCATTTAGTAACGGGATCGATCAGCGCTGCGCAAAACATCGCCAAATGTATTCGCCGTTGCGATTTAGAAGTTGAAGATATTATTTTGGAGCAGTTGGCGTCGAGCCATTCGGTGCTCACTGCTGATGAAAAAGATCTGGGCGTCATCTTAGTGGATATGGGTGGTGGCACCACCGACATCGCCATTTTTACCGACGGCGCAATAAGCCACACGGCCGTCATTCCTATTGCCGGTGATCAGGTAACGAATGACATCGCAGTGGCGTTCCGCACGCCAACGCAATTTGCAGAACAAATAAAAGTGAAGCATGCCTGTGCGTTAACGCAACTGGCAAGCCCGGATGAAATGATTGAAGTACCTGGCGTGGGGGATCGTTCCGCACGTCGGTTAGCAAGACAAACACTCGCAGAAGTGGTTGAACCGCGATACGAAGAATTGCTTGGACTCGTTCACGCAGAGCTTCGCCGAAGTGGTTTTGAAGAGGCGTGTGCAGCCGGTGTTGTTTTAACGGGTGGCACGTCAAAGATGGAAGGCGTGGTAGAGCTGGCGGAAGAAATTTTTCATATGCCAGTGAGATTGGGCGTACCGCAACATGTGGTGGGTATGGCTGAAGTGGTACGCAACCCAATTCACGCAACCGGCGTTGGCTTGCTTTTGTTTGGACAACAAAGCCGGCAAAACCCGCGTAGTCAAACCGTTGATACTCGCTCTGAAGAGGGTATTTTTCAGCGGATGACAGCGTGGTTTAAACGTAATTTTTAGGGGGCTGATCGGTGTAAGAACACACCGATTGGAAGCATTGAACTTATTTTTTTATATACACAGTGACTAGAGGACGTAAAACATGTTTGAACTCGTTGATTCAATAAACGACGCACCAGTAATTAAATTGATCGGTGTTGGCGGCGGTGGCAGTAATGCCGTACAGCATATGGTTTCAAGCGGCATTGAAGGTGTCGATTTCATTTGTGCTAACACAGATGCACAAGCGCTTAAATCAATGGCAGCACAAACGGTTCTGCACATTGGTCAGAGCATCACAAAAGGCTTGGGTGCCGGAGCAAACCCTGAGATTGGTCGTCAAGCTGCAATGGAAGATCGTGAGCGTATCCAAGACCTGATCGAAGGTACCGATATGTTGTTCATCACTGCCGGCATGGGCGGTGGTACAGGTACTGGCGCTATTCCAGTGGTCGCTCAAATTGCTCGTGAAATGGGTGTACTTACCGTAGCGGTTGTTACCAAGCCATTTCCTTTCGAAGGTGCAAAGCGTATGCAAATCGCTACAGCTGGCATCGAAGAGCTGCGCACACACGTTGATTCGTTGATCACTATTCCTAACGAGAAACTGTTATCTGTGCTTGGCAAGAACATTAGTTTGCTCGACGCATTCCGTGCGGCGAACGATGTTTTACGGGGCGCAGTACAAGGTATCGCTGAACTGATCACAAACCCTGGTCTGATTAACGTTGATTTCGCTGACGTGCGGACCGTTATGTCTGAAATGGGTCTTGCCATGATGGGTTCTGGTATTGGTCGTGGTGATGAGCGTGCAACTGAAGCTGCTGAAATGGCAATTTCAAGCCCGCTGCTCGAAGATATTGATCTGGCCGGTGCGAAGGGTATTCTGGTTAACATTACTGCCGGAATGGACATGGCCATTGGCGAATTCGAAGAAGTCGGCAACGTGGTTCGTCAGTTTGCAGCAGATGATGCAACCGTGGTTGTGGGGACGGCTATTGACGAAGCATTGGAAGGTGAGCTACGCGTCACGGTAGTTGCCACAGGATTAGGGCAAAATCAGGTCAAGAGCAATATCCGTATGGTTGCCAATGGCAGCGGCGGCATGCGCTCATCGGCTGGTGGATCACCAGGCAGTTCAGCAACAGCTTCAGGTTCAGCGGGTTCTCGTTACGGAAGCTACGGCAGCGGTACATCAGCTAAAGCGGCCTATGAATCTGCCAAGCCATCTGTTGTGCGAAAAACTGCCCACGGATCTGCAACACCAGCGGGCAGCAGTCGTGACGGTTCGGAACATGAGTATCTCGATATTCCGGCCTTTTTGCGACGCCAGGCAGACTAAAAAACAAGCATAGATTACCAGTGCTTAAGGTAGGTGGAGACCATGGATGTGATCCTATAACATGCTTCGGTTAGCTGGACACTCATGCCTGTGTCCAGCGAGTCCAGAGCGTGTAATTTTTTAACTCTGCGGTTAGTCGTTTCAGCTGCTATATATAAGCGTGCTTACGTAAAATAATCGTGGTCAGGATCAAATAAGTGATAAGACAAAGAACTCTGAAAAATACCATCCGGGCAACCGGCGTTGGGCTTCACACCGGAAAGAAGGTGTATTTAACCCTAAGCCCTGCACCCATCGATACGGGTGTGGTTTTTAGACGAGTCGACAGTACTCCACCCGTTGTTATTCCGGGCCACCCGTTGAATGTGCAAGACACCGAACTTGCTACGTCACTGGGTAAGGACGGTGTTCGCGTATCCACCGTAGAACATTTAATGGCCGCATTGGCGGGTCTGGGAATCGATAATTGCTTCGTAGACGTTAGTGCCGACGAAGTACCCATTATGGACGGCAGTGCTGCGCCTTTTGTATTTTTGGTGCAGTCTGCCGGCATTCTTGAACAGGGTGCTGCGAAAAAATTTATCAGAATCAAAAAAGCCATCGAAGTACGCGATGGCGAAAAATGGGCCCGTTTCGAGCCCTTCAACGGCTTCAAAGTCAAATTCTCAATCGATTTCGATCACCCGGTTTTTCGTGGTGACGGCCAAACGGCGGAGGTCGATTTTTCTACAACTTCGTTTGTTCGCGAAATCAGCCGCGCCCGAACTTTTGGCTTTATGCGCGACATCGAAGCGCTTCGAAAGCGCGATCTGGCGTTGGGCGGCAGCATGGAAAATGCGATCGTTATCGACGACTACCGCGTACTCAATGAAGACGGCCTTCGCTACAAGAATGAATTTGTGCGCCACAAAATTCTAGATGCCATTGGCGATCTGTATCTGCTGGGCCACAGTTTAATTGGTGCCTTCAGCGGCTATAAGTCTGGTCATGCGCTCAATAACAAACTGTTGCGCGAGCTATTGGTTAATGAAGCGGCTTGGGAAGAGGTGGTTTTCGAAGACGTTAACACTGCACCTATTTCTTACACCCAACCTCAAGAAGCGGTGGGTTAAGCACCATTTTGGCTTAAGTTTTACAGGGTCTCAGAAGGCCGTAGCGCCTTCTGGTCCATTGTTACTACGTTCTTATAAACCCCTAAAACGTCAGGATTTTCCGGATCTACCCCGGTTGTCGTTTTGCCAATTGGGCAGCCATTTTTGTCAGTGCTGCTTTAAGCTCATCATCTTCCATCGAATTTGCCGTAGCGCTCAAAACCGCTGCCGCTTTGGTGCTGCCTACGCGTGGCTGAGGCAAACGCTCTCTTGGAGCAACATTTGCCGAAGCTGGGGTGACGTGCCAGGTTACATGCTCGATTAACAGCCCGTCTTTGTTGAGTTCGTCAATAATTTGGCGAGCAATAAATCGTAATCGGGCTAGCCAGCTCGCATTGTCGACGGTTATCTTAATTACGCGCTGTTCTATGCGGAAAAACTGCACATGGGCGAGCATGTCGGGTGGCACAATCCGTGAAATTATAAGCCTGACCCGCTCATCGTTCAGCATCGCTCGCTGTGCAGCGGAATCGATTAACTCATTAAAAGTTTTCATGACAACCCAAGATATCGTAGCCCGATTAAAGCACACCTTAAAACTTAATGCCGAAGGGTTTTCTGTGTGTCTTTATGCTGTGGCGCTGATCATTAGTGCTGTATTTGGTTTCCTGTTGGGCAAAAATAATACAAACACTCAGCCGGATCAAACCCTGGTTCTAGCCAGTTACTCAAGTGCGACCGAGCCCTCTGGCAACTATAATGTAGCGGCTATCGGGAATCCTGACTCTGTATTATTGTCTATAGAGGAGATGGCGCAAATTCGTGCTGAAATTTTGCGCTTACGGGTTCTGTTTGCCAGATTAGCAGAGCAGGCGAAGATCAACACCGGTGAGTTCGACATCGATGCTGAACCTCTGCCTTGGCAGCAACAGTCATCAAAAATGGAGGCTGAGCTTTTAAATACCCAACTTGCCCATATTTCACACCAAAGCGGAGTGCTCCAGCGCATTTTTGAAGAGCGCTCGATAGCTTATAGACACAGAATTTCAGGGCTACCGGTTGTTAATGGCCGTAAGAGTTCCGGCTACGGTTATCGTAAAGACCCGTTTGACGGCTCATACAAAGAACATCTTGGTCTGGATTTTACAGCCTTTCCAGGCAGCTCAATTTATGCGCTAGCCGATGGCGTGGTGACTTTCTCCGGACGCAACGGCAGTTATGGTAATTTGGTTGAGCTGGAGCATGTCGATGGGTATGTGACTCGCTATGCCCATAATGATTCGAACCTTGTAGTCGTGGGTGAAAACGTGGAGAAAGGGCAGGTGATCGCGACATTGGGATCTACCGGCAAATCCACTGGCCCGCATGTGCATGTAGAGGTTCGGTTGAACGGATCGCCCATCGATCCAACGTTTTTCGTGCGCTAAGCCTCACTCAAGCGGTCGGCAGTGTCATAATACTCGGTTAAAGAGCGGGTAATCCGCGGCGTCAGTATGGTTAGCTTGCGCAGTTAATAAACAAGAGAGCTAATTGGCTCTCCGGATATTCAGAGCTAGAAGCTCTCACAGTAATCAAGGTTCCGTATTCATGTTTGGAAATCTGGTCAAAAAAATCGTAGGTAGCAGTAACGACCGCATGGTCAAAAAGCTATCTCGCGAGGTCAATGCTATCAATGCGCTCGAGCCTGAATTACAGGCACTGAGCGATGAGCAGCTAAAGGCAAAGACTCAAGAATTTCGCGATCGGCTGGAGCAAGGCGCATCCCTCGATTCTTTACTAATTGAAGCTTTCGCTGTTGTGCGTGAAGCGGGCATGCGATCGTTGGGCATGCGTCATTTCGATGTGCAGCATATTGGCGCAATGGTACTGAACTCCGGCAAAATCGCAGAGATGCGCACCGGTGAGGGTAAAACACTGGTTGCTACCGCGGCTGTGTATCTGAATGCGCTACCGGGCAACGGTGTGCATGTTATTACGGTTAATGATTATCTTGCACAACGCGATTCGCAATGGATGGCAAAGTTGTACAACTTCTTGGGGCTCTCGGTTGGCGTTATCATCAGTAACTTGCCCAGCGAAGAAAGACGCGCGGCTTATGCCGCCGACGTTACGTATGGTACGAACAACGAATTTGGTTTCGATTATCTGCGTGACAATATGGCGCATAGTCTGGAGCAGAAAGTTCAACGCGGGCTCAACTTTGCGATTATTGATGAAGTCGATTCCATCCTGATCGATGAAGCCAGAACGCCACTGATTATTTCAGGCCCTGCCGATGGCGACAGCGAACTGTATGGTCATGTTAATAAGCTGGTACCGCAGCTTGTACGTCAAATGGAAGAAGAAGGTGAGGGTGACTACAGCGTCGACGAAAAAGCCAAGCAAGTTCATTTAACTGAAATCGGCATGGACAGCGTTGAAAGCCTGTTGGTCGGTGCTGAGTTATTGCAGGAAGGCGAGAGCCTTTACGACCCATCACATATTGCGTTAATGCATCACTTAAATGCGGCGCTTCGAGCTCACGCCATTTATCAAAAAGACATCGACTACATCGTCAAAGACGATCAAATTGTTATTGTTGATGAATTTACCGGTCGAACCATGGCAGGACGTCGTTGGTCGGATGGTTTGCATCAGGCAATCGAAGCCAAAGAAGGGGTCACGATACAGCGTGAAAACCAAACGCTTGCCTCTATCACTTTTCAAAACTACTTCCGCTTGTATAACAAGTTAGCCGGTATGACAGGTACTGCCGATACCGAAGCCTTTGAATTTCAATCCATCTATGGATTAGAAGTGGTGGTTATACCCACACACAGAGACATGGTGCGTGATGATAAACCCGACCTGGTGTTTCTAACGCAGCGTGAGAAATACGACGCGATTATCGAAGACATAGAAGAATGTGCTAGCCGACAGCAACCCGTATTGGTTGGTACAACCTCAATCGAAACCTCTGAATATTTATCAGGGTTGCTTCGCCAGAAGCATATTGCTCACGAAGTGCTCAATGCCAAGCAACATGAGCGTGAAGCAAACATCATCGAAAATGCCGGTATGCCAGCGGGCGTAACCATTGCCACCAACATGGCAGGTCGTGGAACCGATATCGTGTTGGGTGGTAGTTTAGAAGCGGAGTTAACTGCAGCCGGTGATGGTGATGCCGACTCAGTAGAACCCGGCATTGCCGAGCCTATTAAAGCGGCTTGGCAACAAAGACACGAACAAGTGCTCAAATCTGGAGGCTTGCACATTATTGGTACCGAGCGCCATGAGTCGCGTCGCATCGATAACCAGCTGCGTGGTCGTTCAGGTCGTCAGGGCGATCCGGGTTCAAGCCGATTTTACTTGTCGCTAGAAGATAGCCTCATGCGAATCTTCGCATCAGATCGTGTGAGCGGTTTAATGCAAAAGCTCGGCATGGAAGAAGGCGAGGCCATTGAACATCCTTGGGTGACTAAAGCCATCGAAAATGCACAGCGCAAAGTGGAAGGTCATAACTTTGATATGCGTAAGCATTTGCTCGAATACGATGATGTGGCTAATGAGCAACGTAAAGTTGTTTACGAAGAACGCGATGAACTCATGCAGCCAAATCCTGAAGAAGATCGCATGACTGAACTGCGTGAAACCATTGTGCCGCCGATTGTGCAAGGCTATATTCCGCCAGGCTCGCTTGAAGAAATGTGGGATTTACCCGGTTTGCAAGCCGAATTAGAACGTGTCACCGGCGATACCTTTGATGTGCAAGCCTGGTTAGATGAAGACCCCAACATTCCGGAAGATGCCATTACCGGTAGAATTCTGAGCAGCCTCGAAGAAACCTACAAAGAAAAAGAACTGGCCGCCGGAACAGAGGGGCTGCGTGGTTTTGAAACCTACGTTATGTTGCAAACGCTCGATGATCATTGGAAAGAGCATTTGGCGGGAATGGACTATTTACGTCAAAGCGTTGGTCTTCGCGGTTATGCACAAAAAAATCCGAAGCAAGAATACAAACGTGAGGCTTTCGAATTGTTTTCACGCATGTTGCATGAATACAAAAGCGATGTGGTTGGCATACTCAGTAAAGTGCAGGTCCGCGATAAAGAACAAGTGGAAACCGCACAGGTTGAACGACCCATGCCTACAGAAGTTACCTATAAGCATCAGGACGCCGATAGTCCGCTTGCAGAAGGCTCTGCTTCGAATCCCGGTGCATCCCCTGAGCAAAGTGCGGTGCAAGCCGCTGCTGCTGCGCGTGAGGCTGCGGTTAATCGACATAACCAACAGCAAAACGCGGCTCCTGCAAAGCCTTATGTGAGAGATGAGCCCAAGCTGGGCCGAAACGATCCGTGCTGGTGTGACTCAGGCAAAAAATACAAGCAATGCCACGGTAAGCTGAGTTAAGCTTTATTTTTTCGTGTTTGCTTAGGTTCGTTCATGCCAGTTAACTTGTCGTTAGACCCTGCCCAGCCAGTGGCAGGCGTGCAGCTTTCGCCCATTGCCGCGGGTATCAAAAGTAACGGTGCATACGACATGTTGCTCGTATTGCTCGAAGAGGGCAGCACCGTCGCCGGCGTGTTCACCAAAAACGTATTTGCTGCCGCTCCGGTTACCGTTGCTAAAACCCATTTAAGCGAAACCAGAGGCAAGGTGCGTGCGTTGCTGGTAAATTCGGGTAATGCGAACGCCGGAACAGGTCAGCCTGGTATCGATATGGCGCAATCGCATTGCGCAGCGGTTGCTGAACATCTGGGTTTAGATGCCAATCAAGTGCTGCCGTTTTCCACCGGCGTTATTGGTCAGCTGCTACCACAAGAAACCATGCTTTCCGGTATTGAATCAGCCAGTAAAGCCTTAGGGGCAAATTGGCAAGCAGCTGCTGAAAGTATCATGACTACCGATACCGAACCTAAAATAACCTCGGTTCAACGCACCGTAAACGGTGAAACAATCACGGTTACAGGTTTTGCCAAAGGCGCTGGCATGATTCAACCTAATATGGCCACCATGTTGGCTTATTTGTTTACTGATGCTAACGTTACCAGCGACGACCTGCAGCGTGCTTTAGAAGAAGCGGTGGCCAAGTCATTTAACGCGATCACTGTCGACAGCGATACATCCACCAATGATGCGTGCATACTTTCGGCGACCGGTAAAGGTGTGGCGGTTGGCGTATTCGATACCGACTGGCCATTGTTCGTTGAAGCGGTAGCCGAGGTTGCTTTACCGTTGGCTCAAGCGATTGTTAGAGATGCAGAAGGCGCTACGAAATTTATCACTGTGAACGTATCGGCAGGTAGAGACACACAGCAATGCAAAGCCGTTGCCTATGCCATCGCGAACTCCCCGTTAGTAAAAACAGCCATGTTCGCCAGTGATGCAAACGTTGGCAGATTGCTTATGGCCATTGGTAAAGCAGAAACCGATGGTTTGGATGCTAATACTATTCGTGTGTCATTAGATGATGTGCCTGCTTTCGAAAAAGGCGGCATCGCTGCAGGTTATACCGAAGAACAAGGCGCTGCTGTTATGGCCAAAGCAGAAATAACCGTTAATGTTGAACTGGGACAGGGCGATGCTCAAGCCAGTGTTTACACCAGTGATCTATCGCACGATTATGTCAGCATCAATGCTGACTACCGAAGCTAGCAAATTTTATCTCAGGCTTTCATAACATGATTGTGGTGGTTGCCGGCGTTATTTACTCCCCCGATAAGCAACGTATTTTGTTATCGCTGCGCAAACCGGAGCAACACCAAGGCGATCGTTGGGAATTCCCCGGTGGCAAGGTGGAGGCTGGCGAAGAACAACTTGCTGCGTTGTCCAGAGAACTCAAAGAAGAGCTCAATATCGATATCAATGAGGATAGCTGCGATGCTTTTCAAACGGTAGAACATCAGTATAAGGATAAGGCTGTTCGCTTGCACTTTTGGACGGTGCATGAATTTAACGGAGAGCCACAGGGCAGGGAAGGGCAGCGTTTAGGCTGGTTCCAAAAAGAAGAGTTAGCGCAGTTGCATTTCCCGGATGCTAATCAGGGTGTAGTGAATGCTTTGCTGGTTTAATCTTAAGTTGTATTTCCAGATATCGCCAAATACTGTTGATGCAAACGCTTAACGTGCTGTTTAACAGTTTCGATATCACCTTCGTTGTTAATGACATCATCGGCAATTTCTAGTCGTTGTTCTCTACTGGCTTGCGCATCCAAGATTGCCTGCGCTTGCTTCTTGTCGATATTATCGCGTTTCATTAGCCGTTCTATTTGCGTACTTTGCGCAACATCAACCACCAATATTTTATCGAAGCGCTCCCGCTGACCTGTCTCTACCAACAGAGGTACCACGTAAATGGTATAAGCATGGCCTTGCGTTTTCGCCTCCGCAATGTAGTTATCAGAGAGTTGTCTGATAATGGGGTGCAGAATGCCGTCTACGGTTTGTCTTGCGCTGCTGTCTGAAAAAATAATTTCGCGAAGCGCTGAGCGGTTCAGTAGCGCGTTCGAATCCAGAATGCTATTGCCAAAGTGTTGCGCTAACTGATGTAAGCCTTGAGAATCTTTTGCAACTGCTTCTCTGGCAACGATATCGGCATCAATTACCGATGCACCTAACGATGCAAAAGCGTTGGATACCAATGTTTTGCCGCTGGCAATGCCGCCGGTTAACCCTATAAGTAGCATGTGTGTTCGCCTTACAATGACCTGTAAACTAATGTTAGGCGAATAATGAATAGTATGCGGTAGATAATTGCTCACCCCACATCATGGCGATCCATCCGGCAGCGGCCAAATAAGGGCCAAACGGAATGGGGATGTTTTTATCGCGTCGGGTGATAACTATGAGGCTTACGCCCACGACAGCGCCAACCAGTGATGAGAGCAGAATAACCATCGGTAACACTTGCCAACCCAATAAGGCACCGATGGCTGCCAGCAGTTTGAAGTCGCCGTAGCCCATGCCTTCTTTGCCTGTGATTAAGCGAAACGCCTGATAGACAATCCATAAAACGAGGTAGCCAGCTGCAGCACCGATAACCGCCGATTCGATATCGGCAAATACCGGCACTAATGCGGCAATAAGCCCTATCCACATCATAGGCAGGGTGAGGTTGTCGGGTAGTAGTTGGTGGTCGAAGTCGATCATGGTCATTGCCACCAGCAACCAGGTAATAACAATACCTACAACGCTTTGTAGGCTAACGCCAAATTGCCACGCAACTGCTAGCGAAAGCAGCATCGTGATTATTTCAATAGCTGGGTAGCGGGCTGAAATCGGTGTTTTACAGTTGTGGCATTTGCCCGATAGCATTAAGTAGCTGAGCACCGGTATGTTTTGCCACCATGTAATTAGCTGGTCGCAGTTTGGGCAGCGCGAACGCGGAACCGACAAATTAAACGGTTCAGGTTTAGGCGAATCTTTGGCGCCATCCTCCGCTACGTTGTTCTCTACAGCTTTAGCTTGGCCGTTGTTCTTGGTTGAAGCCAGAAGCGCTTCATGTGCTTCAAATTCTTCTATGCCTTCGCGCCACGCGTTCTCCATCATGATGGGTAAGCGATGAATGACCACATTCAGGAAACTACCAACGAACAAACCCAGAAATGCAACAACGCCGTAAAAGATTACGGCGTTGTTTTG
>CALDTX010000046.1 GCA_937923565.1 uncultured Granulosicoccaceae bacterium
CGAGCGAGGTATCACCACCGCAAATCGCAATAACGCGCTGCTTAACCGCAACAACGACTTCGTTATGCCATTGGCTCAATGGTTGGCAAAGCAGTGGCAATCCACTGGAAGACATGACCAGCGCATCGTCTGCGCTGAGTAACTTCCAGTTGTAAACCGTATAACCGGCATCTTGATTGGCAGCCCTGAGCACATCAATCGCACAAGAAAGAGCCAAAAGCGAGTATCCCGGCACTAATACAAACCCAAACTCTCTTTTTACCACTGAACTCACGTTATTTTGTCTGATCAGATATATTTATTGTCTTTTTTATTATATATCTTGTGTGTATTAACTACCATACTCCAAGCACACATTCGAACTATCGGAGATAGCCATGAGCATTCCCAAACACGCAAAATATGTGATCGTCGGTGCCGGCATACACGGATTATCAACAGCCTGGAAATTATCGGAAATTCTGCAGTCTCAGGGAAAAGGTGATGGCAACGATATTCTGGTGATCGATAAATCCGGCGTAGCAGCCGGCGCCAGTGGTATCGCCTGCGGCGTTGTTCGCAACAACTACTTTCAACCAGCCATGCGTGAACTCATGGCACACAGTGTCGATGTTTGGGATTCCGATATCGAGACGTTTCACTACCACCCAGTTGGCTATATGCAAATAAGCCATGAAGGCATGCACGAAGATATAGTCTCAATATATGAGCAACAAAAAGCCATTGGCTATGAATCCGAATTAATTGAAGGTGCGGATAAAAGTATGGAGTACATGAAAGGTATGTTCTCCGACTGGCGGGCTCAAGGCATCACATCCGTTTTACATGAAAAACGCGGTGGCTTTGCCAATAACAAAGCAGCTATTTTAGGACTGGAGAAAAAAGCGCGAGCCGTTGGCGTCAGAATAGAAACAGGTGTCACAGTAACGGGTTTCAAAGGGGCTAACGGTGCCAGCTCTGCAATCACTGCGGTTGAAACCGACAAAGGCTCAATTGAATGCGAGCACGTTGTTATCGCTGCTGGTCCTTGGGTTAAAACCTTATGGGACATGATGGACCTTCCTAAAGAAGTTTCAATCAAGGGTGCACAAGGCGAAATGCATTCGGGTATTCCAACCTGGCGTTACTGGTGTTTAGAAGAAGGTGTACTCGGTGTTGATCCTTCACTACAAAAAACAAACAGTGGCGGTCCACCACCTGTAATCCATGTTGATACCGATGCGCCATTACTCTCAGACAAAGACGGAAAATTACTCAGAGAAGAGCCATGGGGAATTTACTACAAACCGGATACCCACTTTGGCGGTATTCAGGGCGGTGCGATGCCCTATGAAGTGCTCACTCCGGCAGACAATGTTGCCATCGACCCCTACGGCCCCGACTCTCCCGAATTTATCGTTGGTGAAGACTTTGCCAATATGTGGACTTCTGCGTTGGCATTTTGTCAGGAGAGATTTTCAGGCAAAGGCAACCTATTTAAAAAGGAACCCTCAGGTGGCTTAGGTTGTTTCACACCCGATAGCTTTCCAGTGTTCGATCAATTCCGAGAAAACGTTTATGTGATCGCCGATAGTAACCATGGTTACAAGATGTTGGGCGTTGGACACTTGGTGGCGGCAGAATTAGCTGGCGAAAAACAATCGCTATTGGAACCATTCCGGTTCTCGCGTTACGAATTGGGGCAATTGCACCCGATCAGCAACAGCCCCTACCCCTGGAGCTAAACCCGTAAGAACAGAACGGCTCACAATTCATTTTGTGCGCCGTTCTACATAATCCGTAAATAGCGCCTTTGCTTTTCCTTGCGTTCTTAATGTGCTTACGCGCATACGCTTCTACCACACACAATAATTAACATTTAACCATTGAATAAATAACCCACCCTGTCGTTAATACCAGAGTGGCTACACGCTTTGTCGTAGATACATATCGGAAATTACGCAGTGGATGAGAATAATCAAAACTTAATTACCAACAGCCACGTTTTAGTTGTGGATGACGACGAAAGTGTGTGTAACGTTCTGTCGATCATTCTCGAACAGCAGGGCTTTACAGTAATTACGGCGAATAGCGGCGAAGACGCCTTAAAACTATTCGGGGAGCATGTGTTTGATGTTGTCTTCACCGATATCTTCATGGATGGCATCAACGGTATCGAACTACTTAACCGCATTACTCACCTAGACAGCACCATAAAGACCATCATAATGACGGCCCACAGCGGATACGACTCGGCAATTGCAGCCTTAAAAGGTGGTGCTCACGACTACATCGAAAAACCGCTAACCGACCATGACAGAATTGCGGCCATAGCCCGCAAAGCACACAGCCACAGCATGCTTGAACGAGACAACGCGGAATTGATGCTGAAGCTCAGAACGAATCACGCAAAACTTGCCAATGCCAATGCACAACTGATTAAATTTAACGAGCGGCTAGAAAACCTGGCGGTCACAGACAGCCTAACCGGTCTTAAAAACCGCCGATTCATCGACAAAATACTGATTCAGGAACACGCACGCTTTAACCGCTATAAAACCCCGTTTGCCGTATTGTTTATCGACGTAGATAAATTTAAAGAGTTTAACGATTTACACGGCCATGCCAGTGGCGACGAAGCATTACGCTATATCGCAAAAACCTTACTTGAAAACACACGCAATACAGATACGGTTGGTCGCTATGGCGGCGAAGAATTTGTAATGATTCTATCGGACACGGATGCCGAAGGTGCATCTATCGTTGCAAACCGTGTACTGCTCGGTATTGAGCACGGCTCATTGCAGTTACACGAAAAAAGCACGAAGCTGACTGTCAGCATCGGTATCAGCGAACTAACAACAGATTCACTGCTGGCGGATACAGCGGAGATTTTAGTGCAGCGAGCCGATACGGCTTTGTATGCATCAAAACATAACGGCCGCAATCAATTCACGGTTTTCAACCAGAACCTTTCAAACGATTCCTATGCAGACGCGCCGAAGGTTGCAGTTGGCTAAGTAAAACGCACTGCTTGCCTGTCTTCTTCTGCCCGGGTACACCTGCCATTCATTCTGTACCAGTTGGTTTACTTTTTGCTGTTCCAGTCTTATAGTTTATGTTGATCCCAGCAAAATGCTGTTTTACGGGATATCTGACGCTGTTTTTCCGGTTTAACGCATTATTGGCCAAAGAATCGTTGAGTAATATGCCCTAATGGCAATTAGCAAGATATGAACCCCACAAAGATAAACCTCCCCGACCATTTCCATAAGGTTGTAGATTGTCAGTGGGGTTGCCCCGCTCACACTGATGTTCCGCACTACATCAGGCAAATAGCGCAAGGAGATTTTACCGGCGCTTATCTCGAAAACCGTAAAAGTAATGTTTTTCCCGGCATATTGGGCCGGGTTTGCGATCGACCTTGCGAACCGGCCTGTCGGCGTGGCAGACTCGATGAAGAGCCGGTGGCTATTTGCCGGCTCAAGAGAGTCGCCGCCGACAACGCCGACGATATTGCACCACTGCTACCGCCAAAAGGCGAACCCAACGGCAAACGCATTGCTTGCGTAGGGGCAGGCACGGCATCGCTTACAGTCGCTAACGATCTCATACCATTGGGCTATGACATCGTTATGTTCGAACAGCACGATAAACCTGGCGGGTTGATGCGCACCAACATTCCGTCGTTCCGACTGCCCGCCGAAGTGCTCGATCAAGAAATTGGCTATATCGTGGATCGGGGCGTCGATCTTAGGCTCAACACCCCGGTTAACAGTTTGCAAAGCCTGCTCGATGACGGTTTCGATGCGATCTTTGTTGGCACCGGCGCTCCCAGAGGCAAAGATATCAACTTACCCGGACGCAACGAATCTGATCGCATCCATATTGGGATCGATTGGCTTGAGCAAGTCGCGTTTGAACACACAGACTCCATTGGAGCAAACGTATTAATTATCGGAGTTGGCAACACCGCCATGGATTGCTGCCGAACAGCCTTAAGGTTGGGCGGTAAATCCGTAAAGGTGATGGCCAGAAAACCCAGACAATGGTTTAAAGCCAGTGCTTGGGAACTCGAAGACGCTGAAGAAGAAAACGTAGAAATTATCGTCAACCATGCTCCCAAAGCTTTTGTTATTGAAAACGGCAAACTGGTTGGTATGCGATTCGATGAGCTTAACTACGATATCGGCGACGATGGGCAGCTGTCTGCTCCCACAATCGTAAAAGAAGTTACGATCCCTTGCGACGACGTCATTCTGGCCATTGGTCAAGACAACGCCTTTCCATGGATCGAAGCATCAACCGGACTGGCACTGAATAAATGGGATTGCCCTGAAGTCAGCGAGACCACACACCAAAGTTCGCTTTCCGGCGTTTTCTTTGGTGGCGACTCTGCCTTTGGTCCTAAAAATATTATTTGGGCCGTTGAACACGGACATCGTGCAGCAATCTCAATTCATAAACACTGCCAGGGGCAAGATATCACCGATCGCCCTGAACGCGGCGTCAACCTGCTCTCCACAAAAATGGGTATCCACGAGTGGAGCTACTCCAACGACTACGACGAAACCGATCGACTAAAAATGAATCACGTCGATCTAACGCAGCGTTTTAAAGATATTCGTATTGAAGTAGAACTAGGCTTTAACGCAGAACAAACGGCCAAAGAAGTAGAACGTTGTCTCAACTGCGATATACAAACAGTGTTTGCAGAGAAGCTGTGTATTGAATGCGATGCTTGTATGGACGTGTGCCCTACGCTGTGTTTAACCATTACGCATAACGGCGACGAAGATGATCTACGCGGTAGGCTAAGAGCGCCAGCCGAAAACAAAGACCAAATTCTGTATGTCTCCGACAAACTTCCACAAACAGGAAAAGTCATGGTAAAAGACGAAAACCTGTGTATTCACTGTGGACTGTGCGCCGAACGATGCCCAACTGGCGCTTGGGACATGCGTAAATCTAAGGTGTCCATTCCCTATGCTGTAAGCATGGAAAGTTAATCTGATGTCTAACAAAGCAAAAACTAATAATTTTGTTGTAAAAATTGCCAATGTCAATGGCACTGGTTCAGCCAGTGCCAATGGCTTGCTGATGAAATCAATATTCAGAATGGGCATTCCGGTCACTGGGAAAAATTTCTTTCCATCGAATATCCAAGGCCTGCCTACCTGGTATGAGATAAGAGTCAGTAAAGATGGCTATCTATGCCGTTCGGGCAAAGTCGACTTTATGATCGCAATGAACGCCGAAACCTATGAAAGCGATCTGGCCGATGTGAGTCCTGGAGGGTTCTTTTTATATGATTCCACTTGGGCGCGTAAAGGCATGATGCAACGCGACGATATAACCGTACTTGGGATACCGCTATCCGGCATGTGCAACGAAGCATTCGAATCGGCACGTGCAAAAGTACTCATGAAAAACGTCGCGTATGTTGGCGCACTGGTAGCGCTATTGAATATAGACATGGGCGTTGTAGAAACGCTACTGAATGAAACCTTTGGCAGTAAACCGCATTTGATGGAAGCCAATATGCAAGCCATTAAAATGGGTCAAACCTTTGCGTTGGAAAATTTCGATTGCCCATTGCCGCTAAAACTTGAACCTATGGATAAAACTGCTGGCCATGTGTTAGTCGATGGCAACACCACGGCAGGCCTTGGCGCTGTTTATGCTGGCGCAACTGTGACCAGTTGGTATCCCATTACACCGTCAACGTCGCTGATTGATGCGTTCAGTATCTTCTGTAAGCAGCTCAGAGTCGACCCAGACACCGGCAAGAACAACTATTGCGTTATTCAAGCCGAAGACGAACTGGCAGCCATTGGCATGGTACTCGGCGCAAACTGGAATGGTGCTCGTGCATTTACGGCAACCAGCGGCCCTGGTGTATCACTGATGAGTGAGTTTCTGGGTTTAGCCTACTATGCCGAAATTCCTGCAGTGCTCTACGACGTGCAACGGGTGAGCCCGTCTACCGGTATGCCAACACGAACGCAGCAATGCGATATTATCTCAGCTGCCTACGCCTCCCACGGCGACACAAAACATGTGTTGTTGTTTCCGGCAGACCCCACCGATTGCTTCCATATGTCGCAGCAAGCGTTCGATCTGGCTGAGCAGTTACAAACACCTGTTATCGTTTTAACCGATTTGGATATCGGTATGAACGATTGGATGATTCCTGAAATTGAATGGGACGACAGCTATGTTCCCGCAAGAGGCAAGGTTTATGACCGTGAAGCGCTAAGAAATATGGATAACTTTTATCGCTACCTTGATGTCGATGGCGACGCCATACCGTGGCGCACCTTGCCAGGCGTTGACCCAAAAGGCGCCTATTTCGTGCGAGGTTCTGGTCATAACAAATTTGGCGGCTACACAGAGAAGTCTGACGAATACAAAGATGTTATCGACCGACTGCGACGCAAGTTCGACACGGCTGCTAGCATGGTCCCTGCTCCAGTAATCGATAAAGCAACGGACGCAAAAGCCAACAAACAGTGGGCAATTGTGTCTATCGGCAGTTGCGACGGTGCTATACGCGAAGCACGTGATCGCTTAACCGCCAGTGGTATCGCAACACTCGACTACATGCGCATAAGAGCATTCCCGTTTGCTGACGATGTTGCGAATTTCATTCTGGACTACGACCATGTATTTGTTGTTGAACAGAATCGCGATGCGCAGCTACGCCAGCTATTAAGCAATGAGCTAAGCATCGATCCAAACCGGCTTATCCCGATGCTTTCATACGACGGCATGCCCGTTAGCAGTGACTTCATCGTTGATGCGGTAGAAGAACACATACAACAAGGCAGAGCTGCGTAAGCTAAGGATGAACCAATGAGCTTTATTAAAAAACCAAAAATTACGCACCCTGGCCTACCTCGTAACGCAGCAGGACTCACGCTACGCGACTACGAAGGTGCAATGTCCACCTTGTGCGCAGGCTGCGGCCACGACTCTATTTCGTCGGCAATCATGCAAGCCTATTTTGAGCTGGCTATCGAGCCTCACCGTGTGGCCAAGGTGTCGGGTATTGGTTGCTCAAGTAAAACACCCACCTATTTTTTAGGCGGTGCCCACGGTTTTAATTCCGTTCACGGCCGAATGCCATCCATTGCAACAGGCGCAAATGCTGCCAACCGCGAACTTCAATACATTGGTGTCTCCGGTGATGGCGATTCCTTATCAATTGGATTAGGTCAGTTTGCCCATGCCATTCGTCGCAACGTCAACATGATGTATTTGATCGAAAACAACGGTGTTTATGGATTAACCAAAGGCCAGTTTTCAGCCAGCGCCGATCGCGGCAGCAAAGCTAAAAAAGGCGAAGCCAACCCTTACTCACCCATCGACCCAGTGCTTCTGGCGATCTCTTTAGGCTGTACCTTTGTTGGCCGTGGCTTTTCTGGTGATAAAGAACATTTGGTCCCCTTGATAAAAAGCGCTATCTCACATTCAGGCTTTGCATTGCTCGATATCATCTCTCCGTGCGTTACCTTTAACGATCACGAAGGTTCTACCAAAAGCTATGCTCACACGCGTGCTCACATGCGCGAAACCGTACACGCCGATTACACCTCAGTACACGAAGAGATCGTTTCGCACGTTGAACCCGGTGAATTTAAAAAAATTCAAATGCATGATGGCAGTCGTGTTGGTTTCAAACGCGTGGATGAGAACTTCGATCCCACAGATCGGATAGGCGCTATTTCTTATATCGAATCGCACAGAGCCAAAGGCGAAGTGGTTACTGGCTTATTGTATTTGGAAGAAAGCACCTCTGAAATGCACCATGTGTTAGGCAGTTCTGAAACCGCCATGTCTGAACTGCCTTATGAAAAGTTGAATCCTGGTGCACAGAACCTTGAACGCATACAAGCTAGATGGCGCTAGAGGGCGTGCAAAAAGAGCCCTTACAACCAAAGCCACACAGTGATTTAAAAGTTGTTGAGCTAGCCCGTATATTAGCCGGTCCCTGGATAGGCCAAACGCTCGCCGATTTAGGCGCAGACGTTATTAAAATAGAAAGCCCTGCAGGCGACGATACACGTAAATGGAATCCACCCAGCTTACCCATCAATGGTGACAACACAGCTGCTTATTTTCATGCCTGTAACCGGGGCAAGTCTTCACTAACCGCCGATTTAAATTGCAAGGATGAGCTCGCGCATGTGCTTAGCTTAATTGCCGATGCCGACGTTTTTATCGAAAATTTTAAAGTAGGCGGATTGCAAAAATACGGCCTTGACTATGAAAGCCTTAAAGCGCTGAACCCGTCGCTCGTTTATTGCTCAATCACAGGTTTCGGTCAAACAGGCCCTTACGCAAAACGCGCTGGGTACGATTTTATGATCCAGGGTATGAGTGGCATCATGGATCTCACTGGAGAACCGGACGCCAACCCACAAAAAATAGGGGTCGCATTTGCCGACATTTTTACTGGTCTCTATAGCGTTATCGCCATTCAAGCTGCGCTTAAAGAACGCGAGCACACCGGGAGTGGACAACATATCGATATGGCCCTGTTCGACTGCATGACAGGTGTACTGGCTAACCAGTCGATGAGCTATTTAGCAACGGGCCAGGCTCCTAAACGTATGGGCAACAGCCACCCCAGTATTTGCCCTTACGACACAGTAGCAACCTCCGATGGGCATATCATTGTGGCGGTCGGCAATAACGATCAATTCAAACGATTTTGTAATTGCCTAGACTTACCTGAGCTTGCTGAAGATTCGCGATTTAAAGAAAACGCTGATCGAGTATCGTATCGGGATACGTTAATGCCCATCATTAACGAAAAAACGCGCAACTTTACTAAAGCAACCTTGCTTGCAGCACTGGAAAACTCTGTGGTGCCCGCTGGCCCCATAAACACGCTCAAAGAGGTGTTTAACGACCCGCAGTTTATTCACCGACAAATGCAAGTGGAGCTGGACGGTCTACCCTCAGTACGCTCTCCGATACGTATGGGCG
>CALDTX010000047.1 GCA_937923565.1 uncultured Granulosicoccaceae bacterium
GCTGCATCGAGCGCTTTTACAACGCGTTTTCTAAACACCGAAATTTCTTTTTCAACTTGTTTATCACCGTTGTCTTGCGCAACAGCCAATGCGCGATCAAACGTTTCAAGCGCTTGTTCTAACTGCTCATCCTGGGCATAAACGCGGGCCAGTACTTTCCATGCATTTGAGTAGTCGGGCTTGATTGCTACAGCCGCTTGCAAATGCTCAATGGCTTTAGCGTAATTTTTTTCGTCGAAATAGGCATTCCCCAAGGTATAACGCAGCATATCGCTATCCTGCCCTCGTGCCAGCATCGCCTCAAACGTTTTGATTTTATCCATACAAAGTTCAACCTGTTAATACGCCGCTGGTGCTCGTATTGATAATACTAGTTTGCTGCCGTTTTGCGTGCGACTAAATGCGCCATGACCGAGGCAGGCTTATCGCTATTAGCCTTGCCGGTAATTTCTTCGTAATGCACTGGTTCAAGCGTTGCAAACAGTTGCGGCAGTTCATCGGGGCTCAATAAATAGTCTGGATTAGATAAACCGGCTATAAACGTTTGATAAAACAGAAGACCATTCGGCTTTAACGCAGCCGCAATTGCATCGCACAGTGGTCTGTGAAGAAATCGACTCACCACGATAACATCAAAGGTGTTGGCTTCTGGCGGGTTTTCAATAACATCCCGAACCAATGGCTGCACTTGCAGCGATTTTGCGTCCTGCATTTGGTCGAGTTGCAAGGCCAAGAGATTAATCGCAGATTCGCTAACGTCCCACGCGCTGGTATTAAAACCATGCTGCGCCAACCAAAAAGTGCTTGCTCCACGGCCGCAAGCTAAGTCGAGAGCTGTTGCATTGGCGGGCACAGGGTTTGGTAGTTGGGCTTCATGTTGCAACAGAATAGCCGCAGGCTCTAGCTTGGATGATTGCTCCCACTGATAGCGAGCATTCCATTTAGAGGCAATCGTCGGTTTATCGTTGTCCATAGCTGTAAACCTGAGGTGTCTTACTTTCGCCAGAACGCAGGCGTAAACAGCACTAACAATGTCAGAATTTCCAAACGGCCAAACAGCATCGCAAAACTAAGCACGGCTAAAACAAAGTCACTTAAGCCTGCGTAGTTTGCGGCAACCTCACCCAAACCCGGCCCCAAGTTGTTCAAACACGCAACCACTGCTGAAAATGCGGTTTCCTGGTCTAACCCGGCAGCCATCAAAAACAACATCATCACGGCAAGTACGGCTAAATAGGCAGCGAAGAACCCCCATACCAAATCGATCACCTTATTGGGCATAGGCCTGCCGTTAACCTTAACCATAATTGTGGCATTGGGGTGTAATAAGCGTTTGGTTTCGCGCTGACCTTGCTTAAATAACAGCAGCACACGAATAACCTTCATACCACCGCCGGTAGATCCCGCACAACCACCCGCAAAACTTGCGAACAGCAGCAGCACTGGCAAAAAACCAGGCCAGTTAAAATATTCTTCCGAGGTAAACCCTGTTGTCGTGCCAATAGACACCACATGAAACAGCGCATCAAAAAAGGAATTTTTAGCAGATGACGTGTTAGTGAAATACAGATAAAAGCTCGACACCAGTGTGAGCACAACAATTAGCAATATAAAGGTACGAAATTCTTCATCGGCGATGTAGTTCTTCAGGCTATTACTGCGAACCGCCATAAAGTGAAGCGCAAAGTTGATACCCGAAATCAACATAAAAAACACGGCAATCATTTCGATAGCCAAACTATTAAAATGGCCTATGCTGGCATCGTGTGTAGAGAACCCGCCAATAGCGACCGTTGAAAAGCTGTGACTGATGGCATCGAACACATCCATGCCTGCCATTAGATAAGCCAATGCGCACAGGATGGTTAAGCCCAAATAAATAAACCATAACGACTTTGCATAACCGGCAATGCGAGGTACCAGTTTGTCTTTACTGGGTCCGGATGAATCAGCTCGGTAAAGCTGCATACCGTCGATACCCAAAATAGGCAAAATGGCAACGGCTAAAACAATGATCCCCATGCCACCGAGCCACTGCATTTGCTGCCGATAAAACAGCAACGAATGCGGCAAACTGTCCAGCCCTTCTATTAACGTGGCACCCGTGGTGGTTAAACCCGACATGGACTCAAATATAGATTCCATTACTGAGAGGTTGAGTTCGTCGGCCAAATAAAAGGGCAAGCCACCAAAGATACCCAGAACGCCCCAAAACATAACCACTACCACGAAACCATCTCGTGGTCGTAAGTTCGCATGTTGTTTTCGAACCGGCCAAAACATTACGAAACCAGTAATCGCTGTGGTTGCAAATGCGCCAATAAAGGGCAACAAAGCGCCGTCGTTGAACATCAGTCCAACCAGTACCGGGGTAAGCATGGTGATGCTAAACAAGGTAAGCAAAATACCCAGCACTCGTTGCACAACTTTTACTTGAATGGTCATTGATGCAATGCGCTAAACAAAAGTAAAGCCAACCTGAAACAGCTTTTCAACTTCACCAATTTCACGTTTATTGGTGATCAGCACAATCAAATGATCTTCAGCTTCAATGATGAGGTCGTGGTGTGCAACTAACACATCGTTACCCCGAACTACCACACCAATGGTTGCGCTCTTTGGTAGTTCTACATCGCTAATGGCGCGACCCACCAACACAGAGTTTTCTGCATCGCCGTGTGCCACCCCTTCCAGCGCTTCGGCAGAGCCCTTGCGCAAGGAGTGCACAGCCACCACGTCACCGCGCCGTATATGGGTTAGCAATGCGCCAATGGTAATTTGTTGTGGCGATATTGCTACATCGATAATACCGCCTTCAACTAAGTCGACATACGCGGGCCGATTAATTAATGACATTATTTTATGGGCCCCCATGCGTTTAGCTAACATGGCCGATAAAATATTCGCTTCGTCGTCATTGGTTAACGCGCAAAATACATCCATGTCTTGGATGTTTTCTTCAATGAGCATGTCTTGGTTGGCAGCATCGCCGTGCAAAACCATTGCACTGGACAACGTAGATGCTAAGAACTCTGCACGCTCTGCAATGGTTTCAATGATTTTAACGCTATAGAAACGTTCGAGCTTTCTGGCTAGCAGCAAACCAATATTACCGCCACCAGCAATCATGACACGCTTACAGGCAGCCGCTGTTTCATGGAACTGCGCCATAACTGTTGTTGTGTATTTACGGTGCCCCAGAAAGAAAACAATATCGCCGGCATGAACGGACGAGTCGCCGTCGGGGATAATAACGTCATCGCCCCTGTACATAGCAACAACCCGCGTGTCTATTTCACCCAGCAACACGGGCAGCTGAGCGATGGGCTTATTAACCATCGGTGCACTGGCCGTTACTTCAACACCCACCAACCGCACTTTACCTTCAGCAAAATCGACAACCTGCAAAGCGCCCGGATGCTCAATAACCCGCTGTATATGTTCAGTCACTAATTGCTCTGGACTGATAACGACATCTACCGGAATATGATTGTGCTTGAACAGTTCTTTTTCACGAATGTAGTCGGCAGAGCGTATGCGAGCAATTTTTGCGGGTGTTCGAAATAAAGAGTAAGCAATTTGCATCGCTACAATATTGGTTTCGTCTGAGTCGGTGGCCGCAATTATCATGTCGGCATCTTCGGCACCGGCGCGTCGCAGTACGTCGGGGTAGGAACCATGACCTAACACCGCGCGTAAATCCATACGGTTTTGCAAGTCAGACAACACCGATGCAGCCGTATCAACAATGGTAACTTCATTGTCTTCTGATGCCAGACTCTGAGCAACTGTAGAGCCTACCTGCCCGGCACCTAATACAATTATTTTCATTTGTGGTTGACCTACTCGCGAACCTTGTCGAGATCGATATTCAAACTGCGTAACTTGCGATAAAGATGGGTGCGCTCCATGCCAACGTGTTTGGCAAGGTCGCCAATATTACCCTGAGTTTCCGCCAAACAACGCATTAAATACTGTCGTTCGAAATCTGCACGCGCCTCACGTAACGGTAAGTCGTGTCGAAGGACAGTCACTGCACTACTGTTGGGCATGATACCCAAGGCCTTCGATACCTCTGCAGCTTCAATTTCTACCGCTCCGCCCAATAGCAAAATGCGTTGCACCAGATTCTTCAGTTCTAACAGATTTCCGGGCCAGTCCAGATTCCTTAGCTTGTTTTGTGCCGCAACGGTAAAATGCCTGTAAGTTAGCCCTTCTTCCTCGACATGCCAGTTCACCAAACTCTCCAACAACGCTGGCATATCTTCAGGGTGCTCTCGCAAAGGTAGGATGTCTATTGATTCGGCCGACAATAGTCGTGCTAGTGCCGGGTCTAAGACACCTTGCTTAACCGCACTTTGAGCATGAGCACGAGACGACGCCATAATACGGCATCGAAACGGTACACGCGCCGTTCCACCAACCCGTAAAAACCCTTTTTGCTCAAGCGCCTGACGCAAACATTGTTGCGCTGTTGCCGGTAGCAACTCGATATCGGTTAAGAACAACGTGCCATTGGCTGCTGATTCAAGATACCCCATGCTGACAGAGCCATTGTTTTCTTCGCCCAGTAATTCTTTATGCGAGTTTGCAGCCGAAAGGGTATCGCAGCGTAGCTGGATAAAAGCACCATCGAGCTGAGAATTAAGATCATGGGCATGTTGAGCAAACAGCGCCCGCCCACTACCCGACTCGCCCACTAACAACAAGGTGCTCATTTGCGTGCTTTGCTGTTGTAATTGTTCACGCAATTGTTTTATGTAATCGCTATCGCCAACGATTAACGGTAAGCGTTTTTGTTTCGGTGCTTTTTGCCCATTGACCTCACTTTCAAAACCTTCAGCCAATGCTTTTTCTACGTTGAGTAAAAGCTTAGCCAGCGATACCGGCTTTTCGATAAAGTCGACAGCACCATGACGAGTGGCTTCAACCGCCGTTTCAACGGTACCATGACCAGAAATCATGATAACCGGAAACTTAAGATCACCACTTTGACGCCAGGTTTTCAGCAAGGTAATGCCGTCGGTATCTGGCATCCAAATGTCAAGTAAGACGAGATCAGGCGTGTGTTCATCTATAGCCTGTTGAGCGCTTTGCGCTGAACCTGCCACCGACACATCGTAGCCTTCGTCTTCGAGTATTTCCTGCAATAGATGACGAATATCTGGCTCATCATCAACCACTAGCACTGACCGGCTGTTCATGCCGCATCACCTCTTATTTGCACTGTACTTTGGTACGGTAGTCGGACACTAACCATAGCACCTCCGTCGGGTCTATTTTCAGCTTTTATGACGCCATTATGTTCTTCAACAATCTTTTTAACTATTGCCATACCCAAACCGGTGCCTTTTGGCTTCGACGTGACGTACGGCTCAAACAATCGCCCTAACAACTCTGTTGGGAAACCGGGGCCATCATCCATAATCAGTATTTCAACCCATTGTTGTCCGCGACGCATTACTGTGTGTGTGGTAATACGTACCTGTGGCTGACTGTAGCCGGTTTGCGCTTCTAAGGCGTTTTTAATCAAATTATGCATGAGCTGACGCATACGAGGTAAGTCTACAGCGATAGACGGTGATTCCTTATCGAGCAATAGCGTAAACGTTGCGTCTCCCTCACCCTCTCGGTACATTTCAGTGACATCCTGTAACAGCGAATTGATATCGGCCATCACTAATCTCAATTTAGGTGCAGAAGCGTATTCAGCAAATGCATTAACCATCGACTTCATAACATCAACTTGATTCTCAATGGTTTGCGTTAGGCGCGTAAGAGTATCCACATCGTCGCCTTGTAAACGCGTTTTGAATTTATGACGCATCCTTTCAGCCGAAAGCTGAATAGGCGTTAGCGGATTTTTAATTTCGTGCGCAAGCCGTCTGGCAACTTCGCTCCATGCCGCATCACGTTGTGCACTGATAATAGTGGTCATGTCGTCTATGACGATAACGGTGCCGGTGGGTTCCCCTGCAATGTCGGTTAATTGTGCGCCACGGCAAAACAAAAAACGTCGCCCGTTTTGATCGACAACCTCCACCTCTGCTGACCAATCCTGATAGTCGTTTAGGGTCAGAGGTGCTTTAATTTGTTCGCCCAGTTGTTTGATTACTGAATTTTTCGCATGCTCCAACGTAAGCGGTGTGCCGATCATTTGAGACAGTTCCGGCCCAAGGATGTCTTCTGCGGCCTGGTTTGTTGTAATAATAAAATGTTGGCTATCCAGCGTTAATACACCAGAAGAAATTTGCCCTAATACGCGTTGTAAATAAGCGCGCTGGCTTTCCGCTTGTTGTTGGCTTTGCTCCGCGTTATTCCGCGCTTGCTCTAATTGCAACGTCATGTAGTTAAATGACTGAACCAGAAAACCCAACTCATCATTTTTACTGCGCTTATAGATGCGGGTGGCATAGTTACCATCGGCGACTGCTCGTGTGCCTTGTACAAGGTCGTGCACTGGCATCATCATGCGCCTTGCCGCATAAAATGAAAACCACACCGCCATCATCACCGATAATAGCAACGCTAAAGACAGCGTTAACATGGAGCTGACCATCAGCGGCCGTCTTAAAAAAACCAATTGCCGATACTGTTGATAACTCGACTGTACACTTTCAGCTAAATCGGCTGAACGATCAGCAATCGGGTATAACGCTTGTAACACCGAGTTTCCTAACGTGGCATTTTCAGAAAAAACCGGCGCGACCACTCGAATGTACAGCTCGCCATCACCCACCGGATCAACGCCCACATACGGCAAACCAAGCCTCGCTCTGGACACGAGATCGTCGTCTGGGCGATTCGGCTGCACAGCAATGTTTTCAAGTAAACCTGTTGATGCAACAATACGATTATCCGGTCCGATAAGCGTCATTTCGGAGGCTTCTGTTTCAGACGTTAATGAATTTAGTGCGATAACCGAGAGTGAATCATCCACGCCAACCAATTGTTGCGCAACGTTCATAGTATCTCTTTGCAAGGTGCGCATTTGAACACCTAACGACTCCCGACTCAGCTCAAGCGCATCATCCAGAGCCTGTTCGATTTCAAGATCGAAATAGCTGTTGATGTTGGCGCGTAGAAAACGAATCGAGAAGCCATACACCAACGTTACCGGCATTAAGGCCAACAACACCGACAAAATAACAAGCTTTACGGTAAGGCGCGAACCGGCAACACGTTCGCGAAATTCTTTGATGAGGCGCCATCCATTGATACAAATTAGAATGGCAATAAACGCTAGTGCTAAACCATTACTGATTAGCAGCCAGTAGTAATAGCGCCCAAATTGATCCAGACGCAAAGCCATAGTACCCAACACATACAACGATGCGATAAGCACAACAAATAACAAGCCCATCAATACCGGACTAGTTAGTGTTCGATGGCTCAGTTTATTGGCCAAAAGAACTCCTCACTTGCTAAACGCCACGTCGAAGAGAACAACGACTTTAATGGCAACGGTAAGGCGTTCTCATCAAGCTTCATGGTTAAACGCCCAACCAGAGGAGACTGATCAGGCAACTTCAATGTAATAGCCGGCACTTGGCCTAACGCTTCAAGCGCTGGTAACAACGAACGAAAGTTTCGGCTTTTCTTGGACTCAAATGCATGTAACCGGTAGTGCCTCGTTAACTCGTAGTATGTCAAACTAAAACGCTGCTCGATTTCCAGTAACGTTTTATCTGGCCAAAACTTATTAGGGCGTTTTATTTGCACGTTTAATATAAACTGTAATGGCACGCCGCTATCAAGACCACGCCGAATCACCCTCGACAATTCTATATTAAGCAATACATTCAGACGCCACTGCGTATCAATTTCTGTTAATCGAACTTGCTCTACACTGACAATGCTAGCGTCATCTTCTTGCGCCAAAACAGCGGTGCTGTGCGCAAGCAACAACGCAAACAAACAATAAAGCGCACATCGATGAGCGCTTAAAATGCCGACGTTGCTTGATAAACAAGCCATCGCTTAACACCGCTTTTGCAATAGCGCATAGTAGAAACCGTCCATGCCGTGTTCACCTGGCAGTATTTGTCGACCCTGTGATCGCTGTTGCCCCCAATCGGCACTGATTATTTGTTCCTGTGCATCGCTTTGTTTGCTAAGAAACTGCGCTATTTGATGCTCGTTTTCGTCTTTAAAGATTGAACAAGTGGCATACAGCAACTGACCACCTGGCGCCAAGGTTGACCACAGCGAGTGTAATAGCTTTTGCTGCGTAGCCTGAAGGATTTCAATGTCGCTAGCTCGGCGAAGTAATTTGATGTCGGGGTGTCGCCGAATGACACCGCTACCAGAACACGGAGCGTCAAGTAAAATGGCATTGAAGGGTTTGTTATCCCACCATTGTGATAATTCGCCAGCATCAGCTGCTATGCAAGTAGCCGCATTGTTTAACGACAACCTGTCTAAGGTTTGATGCACCCGCAACATACGTTCGGCATCCGAATCCAAAGCCCAAACTGTTTCCCAATACCCAGTTTCTAACGCATGCGCTGTTTTTCCACCCGGCGCTGCACAGGCATCTAAATACCGACCATTCGCTGCAACGGGCAATAACAATTGCGCAGCTAATTGTGCGGCTGCATCCTGCACGCTGACCAAACCCTCTGTAAATCCCGGTATCTGTTGCACATCGGCAGGCTTTTCTAACACGACGGCATCTGCAACCAACTGATGCGATGTCGCTGATAAGTTCTGCTGTTCCAAAGATGCTAAGAACGCATCCCGCGTGGTTCGCGAACGGTTCACGCGCAGCGTCATCGGTGCTTGTTGATTGGCCTGCTCTACAATTGCCGGCCACTGTTCCGGCCAGTCGTGTTTAATTTTTTCCAGCAACCAATCGGGATGAGCACTGAGCTCATCTTCAGTTAGCTGGCTTTCCAATTGTGTTGCTTTGCGCTGATAGTTTCGAAGCACCGCATTCGCCAAACCTTTTGCCCAGGGTTTACCCAACTTAACACAGGCCTTAACTGTGTTATCGACAGCCGCATGTGGCGCAATGCGTGTATAGGCCAGTTGAAAAACACCGAGCTGCAACATGAGATAAACGTCTAAGTCTTTTGGTTTAAGTGGTTTTTGCAGCAAGCCATCCACCAGCGCTGAAAGCTTGCCAGACCAACGCGCCATACCATAGCAAAGCATTTGCAATAAAGCCTGATCGGCTTGGGCAACATCTTTTTGTGCTTTAGGCAAAACGGTGGTCAGTGAACCACCATGGACATGCAAAGTATGCAGCACACGGACGGTCGCAACACGGACATCGGCATTAGGCTTAGCCATGCTTAAACAAACACCTGATCGAGCATGGGCATACCGCGACAAAAATCAGCAGCGAGCATCGGTTTTTTTCCGTCGCGTTGTAGTTTCAGTAAATCCAAACAGCCGCTACCGGTTTGTACACGCACGGCTTTATCGGTCACCGCCACAACAGAACCAGCTGCAAGCTGGCTTGCCTCAATTTTATTGGCTGCGTCCCCTTTTTTCGGTTCTGGCAAGGCACTTTCCCAAATTCTTATGCGCTCACCCTTGCAGCTGGTTTCGCTCACGGGCCATGGATTAAACGCACGTATTTGCCGGTGCAGCTCAACGGCCGACTTTGAAAAATTAAGCTTCGCTTCTTTTTTGGAGAGTTTGTGCGCGTAGGTTGCTTGCGTATCGTCTTGCGGTTTTGCTACTAGTGCGCCGTTGCAGTGTTGTTCTAGCGAATCCACAATAGCTTGAGCACCCAGCTGCGCTAAGGTGTCATGCAATTGCCCACCGGTTGTATCTTCAGTGATCGGAGTGCTCACTTCGTACAGAACATCACCTGTGTCCAGCCCTTCGTCCATTTGCATGATGCAAACACCGGTTTGCTGATCGCCAGCAGCAATGGCGCGTTGTATCGGTGCCGCACCACGCCACCTTGGTAACAGTGAGGCATGAATATTTAAACAACCCAGTGCTGGTATTGACAGCACCGCTTTTGGTAACAACAAACCATAGGCAGCCACCACCATGACGTCGGCTTTAACAGCGGCTAATGCCTCTTGCGCTTCTGCAGTTTTTAAGGTTTGGGGCTGTTGAATCGTCAGCCCATGCTGTTTAGCCAATTGCTTAACTGGACTTTCATGTAACTGCCGACCACGACCAGCTGGCCTGTCGGGCTGCGTTAGAACAGCGACAACTGAATGCCGGGTTTGCAAAATGGCGTCCAGCGCACTGGCCGCAAAATCGGGAGTTCCGGCAAAGGCTATACGCAACTGCGAGCAATCAGTCATTGTCTTCGAGTTCGCGAGCGGCCTTGATCATTTTTTTACGGATTCGGTTGCGCTTAAGCGGTGACAAATAATCGACAAACAGTTTGCCATCGAGATGGTCAATCTCATGTTGCAGACAAACCGCCAAAAGTCCGTCAGCATCTAATTTGAAGGGGCTACCTTCACGGTCTACCGCTTCCACCGTAACGTGGCTGGGGCGTTTGATGGTTTCGTAGATTTCAGGAATCGATAAGCAGCCTTCCTGCATTTCAGCTTCCCCTTCGCTGTGCACCAAAACAGGGTTAATCAACACCAGCGGCTGATCATTTTCTTCAGACACATCAATGACCACCAAGCGCTCATGTACATTGATTTGCGTGGCTGCCAGCCCGATACCGGGCGCGTTGTACATGGTTTCGAGCATGTCATCGGCCAGAGCGGCAACACGACCATCCACAGTGTTCACAGGCGCAGCAACCTTACGTAGCTGCGGGTCGGGGAAAAGCAAAATATCCAACAAAGACACGAAAAATTCCATCTGATTACGAAGCTCCATATTCTAACAGGCCGAAAGAGGCATTCCCCTTGCATAACAGGCTATTGCATCGTCATCTATCAGACAGATGGCTTTGAAACCTTGATATTGGGAGATTTCCGACAAATGGCCAAACTACATGCGGTACCGGCCGCTCGTATAGCATTATTGCTAGGCATTAGTTCTGCTCTTGGCGCTTGTTCGCTGGACCCTATTAGAGGCGCTCCACGCGTTGAAATAGAGAGTAAAACAACGGTTCAAGAGCGATTCACTGACGAGTCCAGCTACACAACAGTTGTTCCGAGGACAGCTTTAAGCACGACCGCGATCAACGAGGACGCCCCTGACCGCTACGAAGTTGTGCGCGGCGACACATTATGGGACATCTCCGACAGATTTCTGAAAGAGCCTTGGATGTGGCCTCAATTGTGGGATTACAACCCTCAAATCGCCAATCCTCATTTAATCTACCCCGGCGATCTGATTGCAATGGAGTACGTCAATGGCGTTCCCACCTTGGTTATCGATCGCGACGGCAAGCGGGTTTCACAATCGCTGACCGGTGATGCGATTCAGGCCGGCCTGAACAGCGAGCGCTGGTCACCACGCATTCGCTCCACCACATTGGATGAAGCCATTCCGATGATTCCGGCCGATGCGATTCAATCTTTTCTGGTTCACCCACGCGTGCTGCCACTCGAAGAACTGCAATCAGCACCCTATGTGGTAGGTAATTTTGACGGCAGACTGGCTAGCGCTATCGGGCATCAAATTTTTGCTCGCGGCGAGTTAAGCCGGGAAACACCACAATACTCACTGTTTCGCCAAAGCAAAGCACTGCGCGATCCGGTCACAAAAACCTTACTGGGCTACGAAGTAGAGCATGTATCTGATGCCAAGTTAATGCATATAGGGGATCCATCAACGCTCATAATCACGTCAAATAACATGGAAACGCTGGCAGGCGATTTATTGATGTCAGTTAATGACGACGATATCCGCCACAACTACACCACGCGTATGCCAAAAATTGAAGGCGATGGCCGCATTGTCTCTTTGGTGAATTCGATTAGCCAAAGTGGTCGCGACCAAGTCGTTGTGCTGAACATCGGCAACAACTCTGGCATCCAACCGGGCGATGTTCTAGCCGTGGAAACACACGGTGGAGAAATTATCGACCGACGTGGTAAAGGCGGCTACGAACGCGTAGCTATGCCGAATACACGTACCGGTGTTGTAATGGTTTTCAAAACATTTGATAAGGTAAGCTACGCCTTAGTAATGGAATCTACTCTTCCGGTGCGCGTCAACGACGTTGTCTCCGGTATTTAAACGCCTGTAACCTCCAAGATGTGGTCGCGGGCCAAACCGCGATCACAGTCATGGATGAACTAACGCGTGCACATGCACACCCTTCGGTCTGGCTACAGGCCACTTTTAATAAAGATCTCACCGCAAAAATCAGGCGTAAACTCCGCCATCGATTCCCGGATGCAGCTACCCTTGCCCTAACGCTGAATCCTGAAACACAACATTTACTGCTGGAAAAAAACACACTCGAGCCTGAGCTTCGCGAGCTGTTGGTTAAAAAAACCCAGAACGCCCGCAGCCAACAACGCATCGAGCAAGCGCTCGCTTGGGAAGCCAGCAGCGCAAAACATCACCTTATCGGCCTGGACCACCCCCTCTATCCGAAAGCACTGGCCAGCACCGCCGATGCACCCTTTTTACTGTATGCCGTTGGTACGCCACAAATACTGCTGGACCCTTGCATTGCCATTGTGGGCGCCAGAAAGGCTAGTCGCAACGCCATCGAGCAAACCCATGAAATAGCTGAACAGCTTGCCGCAGCGGGGCTGAATGTAGTCAGCGGCATGGCTGTGGGCATTGACGCAGCAGCCCACAGAGGCTGTTTAAAAGGCGGCAGTGCAACCATTGCCGTACAAGCAACGCCTCCAAATCGGGTATACCCTGCCGCTCACAGGCAGCTGGCCGAGGAGATTTCCGAAAATGGACTGCTTGTAACAGAGTTTCCGCTCGCCACAGCATTGCAGCCTAGCTGCTTCCCTCGTCGCAACCGTATTATCAGCGCTATTAGCCTCGGGGTTTTAGTTATCGAGGCTGGATTGCCCAGTGGCACACTAACCACAGCAAAGCACGCAATGGATCAAGGCCGGGAAGTCATGGCCATGCCTGGTTCCGTGCTAAACCCACTCACCAAAGGTTCTCACGAGCTCATTAAACAAGGTGCGGCGCTGGTGGAAAATGCCGAAGATGTGCTCAGCTGTATCGCTTCCGACATTAAAAACCGGTATTCGCTTAGTATGCCGTCCACTGAACACTGCAAGCGCTCATCCAAAGCGGCATCAATACCTACCAGCGCATTACAAAATGATGCAGACGCGCTAACCTTATTGGATTGTCTGGGATTCGACCCTGCATCCGTAGACACACTGGTACGAAGAAGTGGTCTGGCGCCAAGTCAAGTATCAGGTGCTCTGATTAGCTTGGAAATTTCAGGCAATATAGTGCAAGTACACGGCGGCCGGTACAGCCGTTGCAAGCACAGCTGAAACATTCGACACGCTGTGGCAATTTTTCGGCGCCTAAAATAGGCTACATTGGCAGCCAGAGCACAGCGTTTGCAAAAGAAAAGGTCGACGTAACCGCTTTTTTCGACAAGAATACCGCCTCAATCAACTGGCGCTAACGATAAAAACCCAGATTAATGAGCAAAAACCTCGTAATTGTAGAATCCCCTGCGAAGGGCAAGACCATCGAAAAGTACTTGGGCAAAGACTTCAAAGTACTCGCGTCCTATGGCCACGTACGAGATCTGCTGCCAAAAGAAGGAGCGGTCGATCCCGACAACAACTTCGCCATGAAGTACCAGATGATCGAGCGTAACGAAAAACGCGTTGATGCCATCGTGAAAGCGTTAAAAAAAGCCGACACATTAATGCTCGCAACTGACCCGGATCGCGAGGGTGAAGCAATCAGCTGGCATTTGGTAGAACTGCTCAGAGAAATGGGTGTGCTAGAGGGCAAAGATGTTCATCGCGTGGTATTCCACGAGATCACCAAAAACGCCGTTAAAGAAGCCGTCGATAACCCGCGTGAACTCGGTACACATCTGATTAACGCGCAACAAGCTCGGCGAGCATTGGATTATTTGGTGGGGTTCAATTTATCGCCACTGTTATGGAAAAAAATTAGCCGGGGCTTATCCGCAGGCCGGGTGCAATCCCCTGCTCTTCGTATGATTTGCGAACGCGAACTTGAAATTGAAGCGTTTATTCCAAAAGAATATTGGAGCATTCTGGCAGAGCTGGAAAAAGATGCACAACCTTTCAACGCCCGGCTTTCTTTGCTTAAAAATGAAAAAGTAAAACAGTTCACGGTTAACAATGGCGAGCTGGCCCACGAAACCAAAGACATGCTAATGAGCCACGCCAATGGTGCGCTCACAGCAATAAAAGTAGAAAAGAAACAGCGTAAAAGAAACCCAACAGCACCATTTACCACCTCTACCATGCAACAAGAAGCTGCGCGTAAACTCGGCTTCGGTGCTCAACGCACCATGCGTACAGCGCAAGGGTTGTATGAAGGTGTGGACGTTGGCGACGGACAAGTTGGTTTAATTACTTATATGCGTACCGACTCCATCACTTTGTCAACCGAGTGTCTTGATGAGTTGCGCGAACTGATTCCACAGCGCTATGGCAAAGACTACCTGCCAGACTCAATCAACGTTTATAAAAACAAATCCAAAAACGCACAGGAAGCGCACGAAGCTATTCGCCCAACGTCAGTAATGCGCGTACCGGAAGAAGTTAAAAAGTTTCTAAACGAAGATCAGTACAAACTGTATAACTTGATCTGGAAGCGAACCGTTGCAAGTCAAATGATGTTTGCCACCATTGATGGTGTTGCTGTCGATTTTGCCTGTGGCGAAGGCAATTTGTTCCGAGCTAACGGCTCCACCGTTACGTTCCCCGGCTTCATGAAAGTTTACCGAGAAGACGAAGACGATAAAAAGAACACCGATGACGACGACAAAATGTTGCCCGAACTTAAAGAAGGCGACAAAGTACCACTGCAAGACATCAAACTAACGCAACACTTTACCGAACCACCGCCGCGCTTTAGTGAAGCCAGCTTGGTTAAAACCTTAGAAGAATACGGCATCGGCAGACCATCAACATACGCGTCGATCATTTCAACGCTGCAGTCTCGCGAATACGTAGAAATTGAGTCTCGTCGCTTTTTCCCAACAGACACCGGTAGAGTGGTATCGAAGTTTTTATCCAAACACTTTGAAGCTTACGTTGACTACGACTTCACCGCTAACCTGGAAAACGACCTCGATGCTGTATCCAGGGGCGAAAAAGAATGGATACCTTTACTGGGCGACTTCTGGAAACCATTTAAAGAAATGGTAGACGACAAAGAAGTCAATATTACGCGCGACGACGAAGACTTAAACCGTCAACTGGGCATAGACGAAGAATCTGGCAAACCGATTTCTGTACGTGTTGGTCGCTACGGTGCTTTTGTACAAATTGGCACACGTGACGACGAAGACAAACCCAAGTTTGCAGGTTTACGTCCGGGTCAAAAAATGAATAGCATTACCTTAGAAGAAGCTATTCAATTATTTGACTTACCCAGGGAGTTGGGCGAATCACCTGAGGGTGAAAAAATTACGGCAAACATTGGCCGCTTTGGGCCGTATATCAAATACGACAGTAAATTCGTTTCACTCAAAGACGAAGACCCATACACAGTAACGCTGGAAAGAGCGCTTGAAGTTGTAGCCGAAAAGAAAATTGCCGATGCCAATAAATTGGTGAAGCACTATGAAGGCACTGATGTTCAAATTCTCAATGGTCGTTGGGGGCCCTACATAACCGACGGCAACAAGAACGCAAAAATTCCCAAGGAACTTAAAGAGACGCCAACAGAAATACCGTTGGAGTTGTGTTTAAAGTTACTCGAAGAAGCACCCGAACGACGTGGCCGTGGCAAGAAAAAAGCCGCTGCCAAAAAGGTTGCTGAAAAAGAGAGCAAAAAGAAATCAGCCGCCAAAAAGAAAACGAAAAAGAAGGCCGCTTCCAAGAAGAAAAAGAAAAAAGCCAGCGCTAAAAAGAAAGCCACAGCGAAAAAAACTGCGGCTAAGAAAACAGCTGCCAAGAAAAAAACCGCATCAGTAAAAGTAACAGCAGCTACCAAAGAGTAGCTGTTGCGTTACCGCTGCATCGAACCATAAAAACAGCACAACGCCATCACTAAACACTAAGGCTTTAAGACACAATGGCTAAGGTGATCGATGTAGAGCAGGCAGCAAAAATAATCGCGACAGGCGGTATCGTCGCCTACCCTACTGAAGCAGTCTATGGTTTAGGGTGCAACCCACTCAACACATTAGCCGTACAGGCCGTTCTAGATTTAAAAAGCCGGCCGCAAGACAAGGGCCTCATTTTGATCGCCGCCAATTGGCAACAGATAGAACCTTTTATAGCGCCCGTAAACGAGCAACAAAGGCAATCTGTAGACGCCACATGGCCCGGCCCTGTTACTTGGGTCATGCCTGCCAATGATTCCTGCAACCCCATACTCACTGGCGGCAGAAGCACGATAGCCGTGCGAATTACAGCCCACCCACTGGTCATTGAACTTTGCAAGCGTTGCGGGCATGCCTTGGTATCAACTAGCGCAAACACATCAGGCTTACCCGCCATTACCGATACCGATGAACTGTCGTTCACTTTTGGCTCGCAGTTGGATGGCATCGTTGAAGGCGCGCTAGGCGATCAGAAAAAACCGAGCCGAATTTTCGATTTACAAAGCGGGAAACAACTGCGCTAACGCATTTGGCTCGTATTAATAGTAATAACTCAAGCTACTCAGTTACTATAGGCTTATCCGAGCCAGACATCACTCATTCACGACCTTGTAAATTTATGCACACCAACACCAGTAACAGCCCAAATGAAGACGCGGTTCGTCAGTATTTGCAGTCACTTCAGAAAAATATTTGTGAAACGCTTTCAGCACAAGACGGGCATGCCAGTTTCATCAAAGATCCTTGGGTAAGAGAAGCTGGTGGTGGTGGAGTTAGTGCAACATTAAGTAAAGGTGCCGTATTTGAAAAAGCCGGTGTAGGTTTTTCAGAAGTGTCGGGAACCAAACTGCCTCCGTCTGCTTCCGCCCAACGGCCTGAATTAGCTGGCCGCGCTTGGCGCGCCATGGGTGTGTCACTCGTGGTACATCCAGACAACCCACACATTCCTACCTGCCATATGAATGTGCGTTTCTTTATAGCGGAAAAAGAAAACGAACCACCTATTTGGTGGTTTGGTGGAGGCTTCGACTTAACGCCTTACTACGCCTATGAAGAAGACTGCATACACTGGCATCAAACAGCAAAAAATGCCTGCGACCCTTTCGGCTCGTCGCTTTACTCAGAAAGCAAAGCAGCTTGCGACAGCTATTTCTTTTTACCGCACAGAAATGAAACGCGCGGTATTGGTGGCGTATTCTTCGACGATTTTCACGGTGAAGGCTTTGAGCATGCCTTCGGGTTTATGCAAAGTGTCGGCAATGCATTCTTAAAGGCCTATACGCCCATCGTAGACAAACGCAAAAGCGAAGCCTTTACCGATGCGCAAAAGCAGTTTCAATTGTACCGACGTGGTCGCTATGTTGAATTTAATTTGGTACACGACAGAGGCACCCTATTCGGCTTGCAATCGGGTGGCCGTACCGAGTCCATTTTGATGTCAATGCCACCTCAAGCAAACTGGGCATACAATTACGTACCTGAAGAAGGCACAGTGGAAGCAGATTTTTATAAGCGTTATCTGCAACCACAAGACTGGCTAGGACTCAACTAGCGAATTCGATAAACAGCGCCATTACTTGAATGGGTTAACACGTAGATTAACCCATCAGGACCTTGCCTGACATCTCGAATTCTACCGATCTCACTAGCGATTAATCGCTCCTCTGATACAACCTGTGAAGCACCATTATCAGTTTGTGCGAGTTCCAACCGGGCAATCAGTTCAAACTTAAGTGCACCCACCAATACATTGCCCGCCCATTCGGGAAACTGAGTGCTATTCACAATGGCCATTCCAGAAGGTGCAATTGATGGATCCCAGAATGTAATGGGTTGTAGCATGCCTTCTTTCTCAGTACCTTCTCCAATCTTTGTGCCTATGCCGTAATTAACGCCATAGGTAATGGTAGGCCAGCCATAGTTTTGCCCGGCAAGCACCTTATTGAGTTCATCACCACCTTGTGGTCCGTGTTCATGAGCCCAAAGCGTATTGCTTGCAGGGTCAAATACCATACCTTGTACGTTCCTGTGACCGTAACTGTAAATTTCTGGCATGGCGTCATTAACGTTCACGAACGGGTTACTGGCGGGTATGGACCCATCATCATTTAAGCGAATAATGGAACCTAAATGATTATTTAATTGTTGTGACGTTTGTTTCGATCCTCGATCCCCTAACGATATAAACAAATGGTTATTATTATCGAATGCTAAACGAGAGCCAAAATGACGACCACCCTTTTTCTTGGGTAGCGCTTTAAACAATACCTCTACATTGGTCAGCGCATTATCCTCTAATTGCCCTCTTAGCACCTCGGTACCGTACAATCCTTTTTCCCTTTGCATATAGGACAAATAAACCCATTTGTTCTGAGCAAAATTCGGATGCAGTGCGACATCTAGCAAACCACCTTGGCCCTTGTTTTGAATTTCGGGTAACCCACTAATAGCTTGCTCTTGCAATTTGCCTTCTTTAACCCGGCGTAATTTTCCGCCATGCTCGGTCACCAGCCAGTCATCTTTAGAGATAAACGCGATTGACCATGGGCTGTCTAAGTTACCCACTACTTTCTCCAGCGTAAAATCCCGTTTTGCTGATGAATAAGATTTACTTTCATCAGCATTGGCTTTTGCCGCAAGCATTAACGATACTGTTGGCGTTAACAAACACAACGCTAAAATCAGCTTGAATTTTTTTATCATAGTTAAGCTCACTTAATAAGGATTAAACCGAATATACTAAACTAAGCCTATTCAGTAATTGTCAGTGTAAACAATCTCATGCACCCATCGCCAGCTTTTAGAGAAAATCGTCCCGAGGTATTGCAAGCACTTATAAAGCACTATCCTTTTGCTACTCTACTTACGCAAACCAACGCCGGTTTAGCGGCCGATCATTTGCCGTTTATCCTAAAAACCGACACCGAACAACAGTTCGGCACACTTTACGGGCATGTCGCCAAGGCTAATACAGTGTGGGAAAACTTCTCAACGGATGTTGACGCATTAGTTGTTTTCCAAGGGCCTCACGACTACATTTCGCCTAACTGGTACCCGTCCAAGAAGGAGCACGGCAAAGTGGTACCTACGTGGAATTACGCCATTGTTCATGCCTATGGTTCTATTACAGTGAAGCAAGACGACCAATGGTTAACGGACCAACTCAATGCTTTAACAAACCAACAAGAGAAAACTCAGGCAGAGCCTTGGTCTGTTTCTGATACGCCGAAACCCTTTCTAGCACAGCAATTGAAAGGCATTGTGGGCATTGAAATTCAGCTAAATAATCTGTACGGCATTTGGAAACTAAGTCAGAATAAAAACAAGGCAGATAAACTGGGGGTTATACAAGGTTTGAATAACGCTCCCTCGCCTACAGGCGATAGTGTGAGTTTACGTGTGCAAGAACACTTGGACTAAAACCTGTTCGAAAACCTTTTTTCTCAAAAGTTGAAAGCCAAAACCAAAACCAAAACCAAAACCAAAACCAAAAAAATTCTAGAGCTGTAACGAATCCAGAACAACAATGAGACTAAAATAACGACGAAACTAAAACATTAACGAATTCAGAGCAAATATATAAGGACGCTTAACGCGGTCCAAATATCGTTTTAAATAAACCGATATTACTTCTGAAGCCCGCTTCAAAATCACCGTCGCCCTTATGATAAACACTTTCAAAAGAGATAACGCCGTCGTAGTGATCGTCTCTCATTGCATCGGCCATTGGATGAAATTGATCCCTTAATTGGCCTTCTAGCATTGGCGTTACCTGTAATGTGGCTCTTGGCGCATCAGCAATAACATCTTTTATGTGCACATGCCCAAGGTAACCGTCACTGATTTCCTGATAACCATCCGGATGCGCTTTCTCGCCGCACCAACAATTATTAGCAGGGTCCCACAATACTTTCAGAGCGTCTTTTGCATCGAGATCATCAATAAGTTTTCGCGCCGTGTAGCAAGAGTTCACCATCGTGCCATTACCGGTTTCAACAACCAAGGTAATACCCTCTTTGCGTGCAAGCTCAACGGCAGGTGCTATCAAAGGCAATTGACCTTCCCACGCACCTTTAGCCACATTCCACTGTTCGGCACCGTTACTACCCCACAATATCATTTCCTTTTTACCGGTCATAATACGCACGGTTTTACAACTGAATTGATGTGCCATTTCTATACAACGCTTTAACGCATCCATGTGTTGCGTATGCTGTTTGTCGAACGGCTTGGCCTGGCTCATGAGCATGCCAGCGAAAAGATGTCGGGAAATACAGGACACTGTTTTGTCGTGTTTTTCAATTAACGCCAGCGCGTCTTTGCGTTCTTGAGAATCTAAGTCGCCAACTTCTTTATTGCCGATAAATTGCAATTCAGCATAGTCAAGATCGAACTCGCTCATCACGCTAAGCGCATGGTTTAAGTCCCGACTAATGCCATCGGTTATTACACCCAGTTTCATGTTATCCCCTGTACAACTCACGCCATTATAATGTTCATCATTCGTACCGCACTTAGCAATCACTTACTAGCCACCATTCTTACCGCACTTGACATTCACTGACCGGTCACTCGCCGATCATTTGCCGATAACTTGCAATGTCACGCA
>CALDTX010000048.1 GCA_937923565.1 uncultured Granulosicoccaceae bacterium
GCTTCTCAAAATCCTGTGACTGCTAAAGTAGATGCAAAAGCTAAGGCTGATGCGAAAGCTAAGGCCGACGCGAAAGCTAAGGCCGACGCGAAAGCTAAGGCCGACGCGAAAGCTAAGGCCGATGCGAAAGCTAAGGCCGACGCAAAGGCTAAGGCCGACGCAAAGGCTAAGGCCGACGCAAAGGCTAAGGCTGAGGCAAAGGCTAAGGCTGAGGCAAAAATTGTATTGGGGCAGATCGCTGCAAGAGCAACAGCAGCAAACCAATCCGGTTTAAGAAAACAAAGTGGACCAGCAAGCAATGGCTATGACAGTGCGCAGCCTGAGCGGGAGAAAGCTGTTGACTCTGTCTCTGAAACAGCAGTTGAACAGCCAGACAATGCTGATGCTCAAGTTTCCTCTGCAAGCGTTTTTCTGCCTGATGATTTGGAAAAATTACGTATTGCATTAAGCAACATGGCCAGTAATACGAGTGATTACTCATTCTTCGAACGCGCTGCAAGCCAGAAGGTTGTAGAGCAGCAATCCAACCAAAAAAATGCAGACAATAGCGGTCGTGGTATGGCGACCATGAATGGAGTCGACCGAATAGCATCGATTGAACAAGTAAGCAAAACAATTTCGGAAGCAAAAAAGCAAGCTGAGCAGGATCGAATGGGTGCAGTTGCACTGTCTGTATTTGATGGAGGCTTTGGGTCGGATGGGGGGGCTATGGTCATCATCGATGATACTGAGCTGGAGTCTGACGATAGCCTAACTGTGCCCACTAAAGAAGGTGTACCGACGCAAAAGAAAAAAACCAAGAAAAAAAACTACGGGTTTAGTGGCTCTTTTACGTTATCTAATGCAGGTTTTAATTCTGATGGTTTTAGTATAACCAGTGGCGCAGGTTACAAGCCTTTCAAAAAGAGCTATTGGTTTGTACGAGCGTCTTCAAAATACAAAATTGCAACTGAAGATTTTACTTATAGCTGGGGTATCGGATACGACGACTGGCATGCCGGGACTGTTGCTGTACAGTTGAATCATTGGGGGCCATTGAAAAACGGTGATGGTTTGGATATCGATAACGCGGTTGCTGCTGTTACCTACAAAGTAAAAAGCGATACGCTGAAAAAGTTTCGTTTATATAGCTCATTTACCGTAAGCCAGAGAGTAAAAGGAGACCCTTCTTTGAGCTGGAGTTTCGGTTGGAGTCACCCCTCGAAACTGTTTGCGCGAGCCTCTATGAGCGTACCCTTGGAGGGTGGAGATGTTAAATGGTCGTACGGATTTGGCTATGCCAATTACAACCCGTTTACGCTCAGTATCGCTTATAACAATTGGGGGCCGAACGATGTATTCCACGGTAACTTTGTTGATAAAGGAATCGTTGCAATGACGTATCGTTGGAAATTCTAATGTTTCTTATTTTCATTTAATGGGCTTGTACTGTTCTTTTTATTTCTACCTTAGTTAAGGTTATTTTCGGTAATTATTTATAAACTGTATCCGAGTTCGAAGAACTGAAACTCTATCGGATTAGATATAACGTATTACCTGTGTTATGCCATTAAGAATATAGCGTTTAAGGCGCAAAATAGTTGTTAGTAATAATAATTCATTGTTTGCGGAACTAGCTCGATGGGCAATACAGCGGCACTTGTGGTAGATGACGACAATAGCTCGCGCATTATTCTTGCGAGTATGTTAGAGAATGCCGGGTTCGACACCTTAACAGCCAGTAGCGGTTCAGAAGCTTTAAAATTAGTAACTGAATCTGAAGTTACCTTGGTATTAAGCGACTGGCAGATGCCAGGAATGAGTGGCACAGAACTCTGTGAAAAAATTCGCGAAAGCATTTCTACCCGTTATATCTACTTTATCATCATTACAGGTGAACTTGAAAAGGCATCAGCTGTAACCGCTATCAGTATTGGTGCAGACGACTTTCTAACCAAACCAGTTTGCAACGAGGAGTTAGGTGCTCGATTAAACAGTGCAACTAGAATCCTCGATTTACAAATGAAACTTTCAGCTAGAAACGATTTTCTGGAAGTTTCGTATCAGAGTGTTACTACTGATTTAAAAATTGCTGCCAAAGTGCAGGAAGATTTACTACCACGTCGTTTCAGATTATCCGGAATGGATACTAACTGGTTCTTTAAACCAGCTAATTTTGTTGCCGGAGACATGTTTGATTATTTCCCATTGGGTGAGGATCATTTTGCATTTTATATCATCGACGTAGAAGGGCATGGAATCGCATCTGCCTTAACTTCGTTTGCTATTAATAACCAGTTAAACCCCTCGAGCCATGGTATATGCCTTCAAGCACTGCGTCGAAATTCCGATATGAAAGATGTGGTTGTGGATACCTTAACGAATTTGAACAAGCAGTTCGAGAATAATTTAGACAGTAGTCGTTACTTCACCATGATTTATGGCGTTATGGAAATTGACACTGGGCAGGTAACGATTGCTCAGGCAGGCCATCCAGCCCCCATCCTTTTAAGAAAAGATTGCAATATTGCTGAAGCTCTGGGAGATGGTGGAATGCCTGTAGGGCTAATCAGTGATGCGATATACGGCACGATTGAATGTCGTCTTCAACCAGGAGACCGTTTGTTTATATATTCAGACGGAATGATTGAATGCCAGAATAATGCGGGTGTTTTTTACGGCAGTGAGCGACTGCTACGTGAAATAGAACGCAGCAAGAACATCTCCATTGAAAACCTGGATACGGTTTTTAGCGACAACATAGATGAATGGAATGAAACAGAGCGTTATGACGACGATGTTTCCATGGTGATTTTTGAATACACAGGTAAGCGATAAGCTAAAGGATATATAAATATGAACTTTAAAACAGAGATTAAAGAAGACATAGCCATCCTGACGGTAGTGGCTTCTCGCCTTGACGCAAGCATAGCGCCGGAGTTGAAGAAAGTAGTAGCTGGAATTGTAGGGGACGGAACAACCCGATTGGTTCTCGATTTAGAAAAGGTTGACTTCATGGACAGTAGTGGTCTTGGCGCCGTTATATCCAGCTTTAAGCTCACTGGACAAAAAGGTGAGTTTGTCATTTGCAATATGAGCGAGGCGGTTGCTGAGATTTTCAGTCTTACCCACATGGACAGACTATTCGAAATTTACCCGAGTGTGGATGAGGGTTATCAAAAGATGTGCGCATAGTGGTATGCCATCGTTAGCTATTATCGGGAAATGAACTATGGAATCTGGAAAAATTACACTGACTATTGAAAGCGATCTAGCGCAAGTTCAGCATGTTGGTGAAGCGGTAAGGTGTTTATGCAGCCATTTATCATTAGCGGAAGTTAAACCTTCCAGTGTAGAGATGGCTGTAGTCGAAGCTATCAATAACTCTATTGAGCATGCCTATGCTTCTCAAGCAGGCAATGAAATTGAAGTAGCCTTTGAGTACTCAAACGATGTGTTGAATATTGTTATCAGTGACTCAGGCGTACCCATGCCTGAAAATGTGTCTGGCTTGTTCAGAAAGTCTGAAATAGCGATGCCGTCAAGTGCAGTGGAGCTGGAATGTTTACCTGAATCTGGTTGGGGCATGCAACTACTTAAAACTGTCTGTGATGATATTGAGTATCAACGATTGGATAACGCTAACCGACTTTGCTTGTCGTTTAAGTTGTCCCCATTAGCCGCTTAAATTGTCAGAATACTGAACCTACTATGCCGTTCTATTTCGAAGAATTTGAAGATCGTCGCCCGCCGCCGCCGTTAGCGCATAAAGTATGGGCCGAAACACTGGCTCAAATACTATTAACAATCGCTATTGTACTTGGGGCCTGGTATATATCCTGGCGATGGACTGCGTCTTTAAACTTCGATGCGTTGTGGATATCAATACCTTTAGTTGTTGCCGAAACAGGTGCTTATATAGGCTTAGTGCTATTTGTTTTTACGATCTGGAGAGTAAAAGATTACGAACAGTTGCCACCACCCTCCAGTGTTATTCAATGTCATTCCAGGCAAGATCTAGAAGATCGCCCTCTCATAGTTGATGTGTTTTTTCCCACCTATGATGAAGAAATTGAATTAGTTAAGCTTAGCCTGCTTGATGCCAAGAAAATTCATTACCCGTCTGATATCGATATACGTATTCACGTGTTGGACGACGGTAAGCGCCAGCCAATGGCCGACTTAGCCAAAGAGCTAGGCTGCAATTACATAACGCGTGATAACAACATTGGATTCAAAGCAGGGAATATGCGTAACGCCATGGAGCAAACCTCTGGCGACTTTATATTAATTTGCGATGCTGATACACGACCCTTTCCAACGATTCTTGAGCATACTTTAGGGTATTTCAGAGACCCTGACGTGGCCTGGGTTCAAACCCCTCAGTGGTTCTTTGACCTGCCAGCTGGGAAAAGATTGCCTGATGTGCTGAGTAAACGATTAGGCGCTGCAGGCAGGGCGTTAGGGCGAGGCGCTGAAAAAATATTCGGTGAAATTGTTGTTGGTGCAGACCCTTTTGTCAACGACCCCAAACTGTTCTACGACATTATTCTTCGTCGACGTAATTGGGCGAACGCTGGATTTTGTTGCGGAGCTGGTTCTATTCATCGTCGTGAAGCGGTTATGCAAGCAGCGCTTAGGCAGTTCTCTTTCGATGTTCAGAAAATAGAAAAACAGCAAACTGCTGATCTGTCAAAAATTACGGGAGAAATTGCAGCGGATGATAATATGCGGCAACTCATCCGGCATCAGGTTGCGTTAGAAAAAGAGTTTACGCCGTACAAGTTTCATGTATCGGAAGATATCTACACGTCGATAGAGCTGCACTCCGACCTTCATAGAGAGTGGAAGTCCGTACAGCATCCTCAGGTAGAATCAAAGATGCTTTCGCCGCAAGATTTACTGACCTGGACTGTACAGCGATTTAAATACGCAGGTGGCACACTCGACATTGCCAAGAACGACGACTTTTTATTTCGTAAAGGTTTGTCGTTACCTCAGCGGCTTATGTATGCCTCTACTGTGTGGTCGTATTTGGGCGGTATTTGGAATGTAGTGTTCCTAACTGCGCCATTAGTTTATTTGTTTTTTGCTGTTGCGCCTGTAACGGCTTATTCGCTGGATTTTTATAAGCATATTTTCCCCTTTCTTTTTGTTACCGAACTGGGCACCTTGTTCGCCATGTGGGGTATTTCCGGAAGAAAAGCAAAGTACAGCTATCTGGCTTTTTTTCCGGTGAATTTAAAAGCAATTTGGACGGTGGCGCGTGGAGAAAAAATTAGTTTCCCTGTGACTTCTAAGTCTCGGCAAGACGGAAACTTTCTCAGGCTTGTATGGCCACAAACAGCAGTTGCCTGTTTAACCGCTGTCGGTCTTGTTTTCGCATGGACGCTGTTTTTAATGGGTATTGGTACTTATGACAGTGCCGGTATCTTAATTAATACGTTTTGGGGATTAAATAATATCGTTGCTATGTCCGGCATTATTTATTCGGCAATGTGGCGCCCTGATGAAGTTGCGGATAGTGTCGAAGATGAAATCGTTTTTGCGGAGGCAGCATGAGCACGTTTAAACAAGATTTAAAACAAGCGCGAAGTGCCATAGTGTTTCTCATCGGGTTAACATTGGCTTTTGGTTTGGTATTTACATTGGAAAAGTGGAAGCCGCAAGTGGGTTTGGTTCGATCTGGCACCTTGTTAGGTGTGGGTAATTACGACCTACCGGTAAGAGAGCCACGCAAGCTTAAAGAAAACGAATTGCAGTGGGCAAAAACTGCATGGCAGTATTTTGAAAAAAACTACCAACCTGAAACTGGCATGGTTAACTCGGTAGATAAATACCCGGCCTCTACCATGTGGGATACATCCTCCTATTTACTGGGGCTAATTTCAGCGTATCGTTTATCGATAGTCGATGAAGAAGAGTTCGATGTGCGCACCAGTGGTTTGCTAGAAACGCTTGCTACAATGCCTTTGTTTGAAGACCAGCTTCCGAACAAATCGTACAATACGATCACCAAAGCAATGGTGACGTACGAAAACGAAGAAACCGAACGTGGTATTGGTTGGTCAGCTATCGATATAGGCCGGATCATGGTGCCGTTGAATGTGCTGGTTTGGCATTATCCACAATACACCGAGCAAGTAACTGCAGTGGTCAATCACTGGGATATAGATCTTATTATTCGCGATTCGGAAATGTACGGAACTGATATTAACGATCTGGGTGAAACCATTTTTTTACAGGAAGGTCGATTAGGCTATGAAGAATACGCGTCAAAGTCGTTAGTGTTAGTGGGTAAAGATTTATCTGAAGCGCTAAGTTATGAGCAGAACATGGACATCGTTGATATCTACGATATTCCAGTTGCTACTGATGCCAGAGACCCTGAGCGCTTTGGGGCATTGAACTATGTGGTTTCCGAGCCGTATGTTCTGGACGGGCTCGAATTTGGCTGGGACCGATTTTCAAAAGAGCTGGCAAGCCGGATTTTCAGAGTACAGAAAGCACGCTACGAAAGTACTGGTATTCTCACAGCTGTTAGTGAGGATAACATCGATGAGTCTCCTTACTTTGTTTACAACACCGTGTTTGCCGACGGTAAAGCCTGGAACGCGATAACGGAAACCGGGGAAGATGCATCCGAATTCCGCAGCGTAAGTACAAAAGCGGCGTTTGGTTTTTATGCTTTGTTTGGTGATGAATACAGCGAGCTGCTGATCGATCATCTAAAAGATAACTACGACCCGGAGCGGGGCTGGTATTCAGGAATTTACGAAGCCTCAGGTGAGTCTAATACGGCGATTACAGCAAACACGAATGGTATTATCCTTGAAGCCATACACTTTATTGAAAACGGACCTATGATGTCATTTGAGAGTCGCTTGATGGCCGGCGCGGACATCGAGTCTGAAGATGCCACACAAGGTTCGGGTGATACCGGCGGAAATGATGACGAATCTTCAAACAGTTCTGAAGCATCAGCGAGCATAGAACCAAGCGTACCGCGTGTTAATTTACACGCTGAAGAATTCGCAAATATTGTGGTGGCAGAGCCTGTTGATGCCCTCAATGGAATGGAGGGTTGGGTCGCTGATGATTTTCTTAATGCTGAGTTAAATAACGAATAAGTCAAAACATCCACTCGATGGTTAGCTAATAGCTTGCTGATATAGCGACTATTAGCTGGCTAATAAGTCGATTAAATCCATCTGATAGCTGCTAAGGAACAATAACTGCTTAGTTATCCGGATCGGTGGGCTTCACCGGGCATTAGTGCTGTGTGTCTTTGGCATAGGTATCGTGCGGATATTTGAACGCCCACAAACTACAATACATCCACTATCGCTCTGGAGACATTTCTTGAAATCTGAACTATTGCCGCGATTGCAGGCTGAGTGGTTTGGTAATACCAGAGCAGATGTATTGGCCGGTTTGGTCGTGGCACTGGCGTTAATTCCTGAAGCGATTGCATTTTCCATCATCGCAGGTGTTGATCCAAAGGTTGGGTTGTACGCCTCGTTCTCTATTGCTGTTATCGTCGCAATTACCGGTGGTCGGCCGGGTATGATCTCCGCCGCTACAGCAGCAACGGCTGTGTTAATGGTTACGTTGGTAAAAGAGCACGGATTACAATATTTGCTGGCGGCCACCATCTTGGCCGGTTTACTGCAAATAGCCGCAGGCTTATTCAAGCTGGGCTATGTTATGCGTTTTGTCTCCCGTTCGGTGATGACAGGCTTTGTAAACGCGCTGGCTATACTAATCTTTATGGCGCAGTTGCCTGAGCTCATTAATGTACCGCAGCTCACCTATATAATGATCGCTGCCGGTTTGGGCATTATTTACCTGTTTCCCTATTTAACGAAGGCGGTGCCGTCACCGCTGGTTTGTATCGTGGTGCTTACCTCATTATCCATTATTCTTGGAATGGACATCAGAACGGTTGGCGATATGGGCGAGTTGCCTTCAACTCTCCCCATATTTTTGCTCCCGGACATTCCATTAAACTGGGAAACGTTAAAAATTATATTTCCGTATTCAATTGCGGTAGCAGCTGTGGGTTTATTGGAATCATTGATGACCGCGTCTATTGTCGATGAATTAACTGACACCCAAAGCGATAAAAACCGCGAATGTGTTGGCCAAGGTATCGCTAATACCTGCACCGGTTTTATCGGCGGTATGGCAGGTTGCGCCATGATTGGTCAGTCGATAATCAATGTGAAATCGGGTGGTCGTGGTCGCTTGTCTACTTTCTGTGCCGGTCTGTTTTTACTCATCATGATCGTTTTTCTAGGCGACTGGGTTCGTCAAATTCCAATGGCGGCCTTGGTAGCAATTATGATCATGGTGTCTATTGGAACTTTTAGTTGGTCGTCAATTAAGAACCTGCGTGAGCACCCTAGAAGTTCTTCGGTGGTTATGTTGTCCACGGTTATTGTTGTTGTTGCCACACACAACCTGGCAATGGGTGTTTTAGCTGGCGTGCTGCTGTCGGGCTTGTTCTTCGCCTGGAAAATTGCACAATTGTTTCGGGTTACGACAACACTTTCCGACGATGGCCGAACCCGTCGTTATGTGTTTGAAGGGCAAATCTTCTTTGCATCGGTTGAAGATTTCAACAACTCGTTCGATTTTCGTGAAGCGGTGGAGATCGTAGAGATTGATGTGAGTGCGGCGCATATATGGGATATATCCAGTGTTGCTGCTTTAGATATGGTGGTTCTGAAGTTTCGTCGAGAGGGCGCGGAAGTGAACATCATTGGACTCAACGAGGCCAGTGAAACCATTGTTGACAAATTAGCGATACATGATGAGCCGGGCGCATTGGAAAAAATGCTCGGACATTAGCCTGTATTCGTGTAATTATAGAATAAATGCAGCGTTGCTTAAATGAATTGCTTTGCGCTACCCGGATATCACCACTATGCCTAATATTGTTGCACTTATCGACGGATCGGAATACACGAACAGCGTTTGTGATATTGCGTCGTTCTTCGCAAAACGTCTAGATGCCTCGATAGATCTGGTTCACGTGCTTGGCCGTAACGATCAAGCCGAGCAGGGAAATAATTTAAGCGGCAGTATCGGATTGGGTGCGCGAACCAGCTTGTTGGAAGAACTTGCCAAGCTTGACGGGCAGCGAGCCAAGCTAGCCCAACAGCATGGCAGAGCTATTCTGGATATGGCAAAAGAGCATTTGGTGCAATTGGGCCATAGCCGTTTGGGGACCAAGTTGCGTAATGCGGAACTCGTAGAAACTGTGAATGACTACGAATCTGAGGCCGATCTCATCGTTATCGGTAAACGGGGTTTGGGTGCAGAACAGAATACCTTGCATTTGGGTTCCAATTTAGAGCGCGTGGTTCGCTCCAGCCAAAAACCAGTTGTTGTAGCCTCCAGAGTTGTTAAACCGATTAAGCGATTATTAATTGCATTTGATGGCGGCAACAGTGCCTGGAAAGCGGTGGAGTATGCGGTAGCCTTTAATAGTTTTTCTGATGTGGAATGTCATTTGATTACTGCAGGCGATAAACAGAACAGTAACATGTCAGGCTTAGAAAGAGCCGCTGCTAGTTTGATTGATGCCGGTTATACTGTAAAAATGGATGTTTTGTCGGGGCAACCTGAAACAGCAATTTCCGAAAAAGTAGAGTCAGATAGCATCGACTTACTCTTAATGGGCGCGTACGGACACTCGCGTATTCGAAATCTTATCATTGGTTCAACAACCACAGAAATGATCAGATCTTGTAAAATACCTGTGTTATTGTTTCGCTAACAGGCAAACAACACAACGCCAGCTAAACCTAATACGGCAACGCTTTTAGTCATAGGTGAGAAAATGATTTGGACAGTTTATCTTTCTGGTGAAATTCATACAGATTGGCGCGATAAAATTATGCAAGGATCTGCGGCCGCCGACTTACCCGTTGAGTTTAGCTCAGCCGTAACCGATCACGATGCCAGTGATGCCGCTGGTGATGTACTGGGTAGTGAAGATCAGCCATACTGGCGCGATCACAAGTCGTCTAAGGTAAACGCCATTCGAACCCGTAGCCTGTTAGAGAATTGCGATATTGCTGTTGTGCGATTCGGCGACAAATACAAACAATGGAATGCGGCCTTTGATGCAGGCTATTGCGCGGCAATGAATAAACCTTATATTACGTTGCACGATGAATCGATCATCCACCCGCTGAAAGAGGTTGATGCAGCTGCGCTGGCATGGGCACAAACGCCTGAACAGGTTGTGGAACTGCTGCGTTACGTCACTAAATCCTGATATTAATCCAGATCGTTTTTTTGAATTGGCGCAAGTTTGGCTCGAAAACTAGGGCTAGTTATCAATGTACCCAAACTACCTATCTCGCTAAGTCTCAGCTACTAAGCGTGTTCCAGCTTCTTACTCAAACTACCATTGCAGTAGCAACAAGCAATAGTGGCGTGTTGTGTTGTTACAAGACTCGACCTCCTTCAAAATTCATACTAACTATTGAGCATATTCATTCAGTAATCTTGTTAAATACTGATCATCCGAGCCGATAACAGAGCTTGGGAGTAACTATCCGGTGTTTGTCATCGGTGAAAGCTTGCCAAACAGGTCGCTCATATGTCTAAACTAACTTAAGGTCGTTCAACATGGTCAAAGCCTACAACGTGCTTATCATGGGTGCATCATACGGGTCATTATTGGGTACAAAACTCATGCTGGCTGGTCACTCTGTGACATTGGTTTGCACCGAAAAAACCGCTGAGCTGATTAATGCAGAAGGAACTGTTGTGCGGTTGCCGGTACGCGGTCGCGATGAACTGGTTAGCGTTGATTCCAAAAAGCTCGGTTTAAATTTATCAGCGGCAACGCCAGGCAATGTAGATCCTGCCAACTTCGATTTGGTTGTTTTGGGAATGCAAGAACCTCAATACGGTGTCGATGGTGTTAGAGAGTTGCTTGATGCAGTGGCTGTCGCGAAGGTGCCTTGTATGGCCATTATGAATATGCCGCCATTGCCTTATTTATCTCGATTACCGGGTGTTGATTCATCAAAGTTGGAACACTGTTATACCGATCCGACGGTGTGGAAAAATTTCGAACCGGGTTTAGTCACGCTTGCCAGTCCGGACCCACAAGCGTTTCGTCCCCCCGAAGAAGCTAAAAATATTTTGCAAGTCAGTTTGCCTACCAACTTCAAAGTTGCACGCTTCGGCGATGATCAACACACGCAAATGCTGCAAGATATTCAAGATGGCATAGAGGCAATCGATTTTAAACTCGATGATGGCAGCAGCACAGCGTTACCCGTTAAAGTGAAAGTTTTTGAATCGTTGTATGTGCCGCTGGCCAAATGGAGCATGCTGATTGCCGGTAACTACCGGTGTATCGAAAAAGACGACATGATCTCTATTGCTAATGCAGTACATGGCAATATCGAGGAGTCTGCTGAAGTCTATCAATGGGTTGTCAGCTTATGTCAGACCCTTGGAGCAGACGTTGCCGATATGGTGCCGTTCGAAAAATACGCTAATGCGGCCAAAGGCTTGAGTAAGCCATCTTCAGGTGCACGCGCCTTGTTTGGTGGCGCCAAGAACATTGAGCGGGTCGACAAGCTGGTGCAAAGCATTGCAAGTCAAAATGGTCATTCGCTGGCTTCGTTAGATAAAACCGTGGGTTTCGTTGATGAAAGGCTGGAATTAAACCGTAAGGCTTAGCATCTGCGTTAAAGTAAGGCTGTTCATTTGCCAGTGATAAAGCCTTTACATGGTGCATTACCCGGAAATAAAGGATCTTCAATTGTTGCTTGCGTTGTCTCAACGCAAGCACTTCACGCAAGCCGCTAACGATTGCGGTATATCGCAACCTGCTTTTTCAGCTCGTATTCGCAGTTTGGAACAGGTGATGGGTGTACCGATTGTTCGCCGAGGGAATAAATTTCTAGGCTTTACCGCCGATGGCGATCTGATGCTGAAGTGGGCCCGGTTAATTCTGGCAAACGCCGAAGGCCTGCGGCAAGACATCGAAGCCTCGAAAGGGGATCTCCAAGGTGTTCTCCGAATTGGCGTTGTTCCCACCGCCTTGCCTTATGCAGCCGACATTTCAACAAAGTTACGGGCTGAGTACGCGCTGTTATCGATTCAAATTCAGTCATTAACGTCTTCACAAATTGCGCGCGGTTTGCAGGAGTTTTCGCTCGATGCGGGCATTACTTACGAAGATCAAGGAGAAATGTCGAGCTTGCGATTCGATCCAATTTACAGCGAACAGTATGTGTTACTGACGCCAGCGAACATGGCACCGCGCAAAAAAGGCCAGGTGAGTTGGTCTGAGGCGGCGAAACTGCCGCTGTGTTTGTTAAGTAAAGACATGCGATTTCGGCAAACGGTGGATGAGGTATTTGAAGTGGCAGGTGTTAGTCCAACGCCTGTGATGGAAACCAATGCATTCACCGCTGCCTTGGCCCAAGTGACCAACGGCTCGGCTGCAACTATTGCTCCGCAAAAGCTGGTAGACAGCCTTTTTCTGGATAATTCGGTTATCAGCTTGAAACTGCACGAACCAGTGGTTGAGAAAACCATCGGTTTGGCCACACTCGATTATGAGCCAGGGTTGCCAGCAATCGCTGCCTTGCGCGCCGTAATGACCTAACCATCATAAGCAAAACAAATCACACTATACATATTTAATATTTGTTTTTATTGCATAATTCGGGTCTGATAGGCGGCTTAACGTGTCGGAGATGGCCATGTGCAGTGCTGAAACAAAATCTGGTGTTTGGAAATCGGGTCGAGGCAAGGGGCGTAAAACGCCTAAAGGTCGGCAACTGAGCGACACTGCCGCAGCGGATATTGCCACGCTATTAGCCGGTAAGCCGGTGGGTGCCGATCGGCTTATCGAAAACCTACATCTTATTCAAGACAAATTCGGTCACTTATCGGCATCGCATTTATATGCGTTGGCCGATCACATGCGGCTTTCGCAAGCTGAAGTTTACGAGGTTGCCAGCTTTTATGCGCATTTTGATGTTGTTCGTGACGGTGAAACAACACCTCCTGAAACCACAATTAGAGTGTGCGATTCTTTATCTTGCGAATTGGCTGGGGCACAAGCCTTATTGGCTTCACTAAAATCCGGTACCGACCCCGCTAAAGTTCGCGTATTGCGAGCGCCGTGTATGGGCCGGTGCGATACAGCGCCTGTGTTAGAAATTGGGCATCACCATATCGACCATGCTACGCCTGAATTGGTTGAGCAAGCAATTGCTGCAAAGCAGTTTCACGCGCATATTCCAGAGTATCAAACCTTCGATGCCTATAAGAAAGAGGGTGGTTACACAGAACTTGCGGCACTTAAAGCCGGCAGTTTAGATGTTGACGCTGTACAGGATAAAATTAATCAGTCGGGTTTGCGCGGTTTGGGTGGTGCAGGTTTTCCTTCAGGTAAAAAATGGTCGTTTGTCAGAGCCGAATCAGCACCCCGGTATTTGGCGGTTAATGGTGATGAAGGTGAGCCCGGCACGTTTAAAGATCGTTACTACCTCGAACGCACACCACACTTATTTCTCGAAGGTATGCTGATCGCTGCATGGGCTGTGGACGCAGCGAAATGTTTTATCTACATGCGAGACGAATACCCAGCCGTTTTGCATATTCTAGAAAAAGAAATTCAACAGCTCGAAGCCAACAATGTTGTACCCAGTGGCTATATCGACTTGCGACGTGGAGCTGGTGCTTATATTTGCGGTGAAGAAAGCGCCATGATCGAATCGATTGAAGGCAAGCGCGGTATGCCAAGGCATCGACCTCCTTATGTTGCGCAAGTGGGCATCTTTGGTCGTCCTACTCTTGTACATAACGTTGAAACCCTTTACTGGATTGCACGTGTTTGCAGAGAAGGACCTGAGTTACTCAGTAGCGTGGAAAAGAACGGCCGCATCGGTCTGCGCTCTTACTCAATATCTGGGCGAGTTAACAACCCTGGTGTGCATCTGTTACCAGCTGGTTCCACCATCGTTGATTTAATAGAAGCCGCCGGTGGTATGTTAGAAGGCCATACATTTAAGGCTTATCAACCGGGTGGTCCGTCTGCTGGACTACTGCCGGCAAGTATTGATGATGTGCCCATGGACTTCGACACTTTGCAAGCACATGGATCGTTTATCGGCTCGGCCGCCATTGTTATTTTATCGAACCAAGACAGCGCAAAAGCGGCGGCATTAAATATGCTGCGTTTCTTTGAAGATGAAAGTTGCGGTCAGTGCACACCCTGTAGAGTCGGTTGTGAGAAGGCCGTAAAACTAATGGACATGCCCAAGTGGGATCAACCCTTATTAGAAGAGCTTTGCGACGTCATGATCGATGCATCGATTTGCGGCTTAGGGCAAGCAGCGCCCAACCCGATTCGCTTAACGATGAAGCATTTTCCGGAGGAGGTGTAAACCATGAGCAACGATATTACTTTTTTACTCGATGGTAAAAGTGTTACAGCTCATCCTGGCGAATCTATTTGGGAAGTGGCAAAACGTGAAGGTACGTTAATCCCGCACTTGTGCCATAAAGATGCGCAAGGGTATCGATCGGACGGCAATTGTCGTGCTTGTATGGTTGAGATAGACGGTGAACGAACGCTGGCCGCTTCCTGTATTCGTATGCCGGTTGAAGGCATGAAAGTACAAACTGATTCCAACCGATCCGTTAATGCGCGCAAAATGGTGGTAGAAATGTTGCTGGCTGATCAACCGGAACGAGGCGCAGCGCACGATACCTCATCGCATTTTTGGGCCATGGCCGATAGTCAAAACATTTCGACCAGCCGATTTCCTGCGATGGAAAAACAACGTGTACCGTTATTGGATGCATCGCATTTGGCCATGAGCGTCAACTTGGATGCATGCATTCATTGCAACTTGTGCGTGCGTGCTTGTCGTGAAGTGCAGGTGAATGATGTAATTGGCATGTCTGGTCGGGGCCATGATGCGAAAATTACCTTCGACTTCGACGACCCAATGGGTGCATCAACTTGTGTTGCTTGTGGTGAGTGTGTGCAAGCTTGTCCAACAGGTGCATTGATGCCAGCCACTGGACTCGATGATAACTTGGTAGGCAACAGTAAAGACTTTGATCGCGAAGTGAAAAGTGTGTGCCCTTATTGTGGTGTCGGTTGCCAGCTCTCTTTCAAAATCAAAGAAGAAAAAATCGCGTGGGTCGATGGCATCAGTGGCCCATCTAACGAAAACCGTTTATGCGTTAAAGGTCGTTTTGGATTCGACTATATCGCGCACCCACACCGCTTAACGCAGCCGTTGATTCGTCTTGACGATGCTCCGGCAAAAGGGCTTAATGTTGATCCGTCCAACCCTTACACGCATTTCAGAGAGGCTACTTGGGATGAAGCGCTCGATGTAGCCTCTAAGGCATTATCGTCGCTACGCGATGATACCGGCGAGCGCGTTGCAGGCTTTGGTTCTGCTAAATGTTCGAACGAAGAAGCTTACCTATTTCAAAAGCTGATTCGACAAGGCTTTGGTCATAACAACGTCGATCATTGCACGCGCTTGTGCCATGCTTCGTCGGTTGCTGCCTTGTTAGAAAATGTTGGCTCTGGTGCGGTTACCGCAACGTTTAATGAAATTGAAAACGCCGATGTTGCCATAGTCATTGGAGCAAACCCTACTGAAAACCACCCGGTAGCTGCAACGTATTTCAAACAGTTCTCTAAGCGTGGTGGCAAACTGATTGTGATGGACCCAAGAGGCCAAGGTTTAAAACGCCATGCCTCACATATGCTGCAATTCAGGCCGGGTACTGATGTTGCGATGCTTAATGCCATCATGCATGTGATTGTTGAAGAGAAACTCTACGACAAAACCTACATCGAAAAATTCACCGAAAATTGGGATGCCATGAAGGCCCATTTGGCGGGATTCCCTCCAGAGAAAATGGCGGAACTGTGCGGTATCGATGCAGATACGTTGCGCGATGTTGCGCGGGTTTTTGCGGGCGCTAAGGCTGGCATGATTTTCTGGGGTATGGGTATTTCACAGCACATTCATGGCACGGACAATTCGCGTTGTCTGATTTCATTAGCGTTGATGTGTGGGCAAATTGGTCGTCCAGGATCGGGTTTGCACCCACTACGTGGTCAGAACAATGTGCAAGGTGCATCCGATGCCGGGCTTATCCCAATGTTTCTACCCGATTACCAATCGGTTGCTGATGATGGTGTTCGTTCTGCTTTTAACAGCATTTGGGGCTCCGATAATATTGCCAGCGAAAAAGGCTTAACGGTTGTTGAGATCATGGATGCTGTGCATGCAGGTGATATAACCGGTATGTATGTGCTGGGTGAAAACCCGGCTATGTCGGACCCGGATGTTGAGCATGCCCGAGATGCATTGGCAAAGCTTGAGTATCTCCTGGTGCAGGATATCTTCTTAACAGAAACCGCTAACTATGCCGATGTTATTTTTCCATCATCGGCATGGCCTGAAAAAACCGGCACTGTGACCAACACTAACCGTCAGGTGCAAATGGGTAGACCGGCGGTGTCTCCACCGGGCAATGCAAAAGAAGATTGGTGGATAACCGTAGAGCTTGCAAAACGGCTTGGTTTGGATTGGACGTATACGCACCCTAAAGAAGTGTTTGCTGAAATGAAGCTGTCGATGAAATCATTCGATAACATTACTTGGGAGCGCCTTGAAAAAAGTGCGGTTACTTATCCGTCGTTAACACCTGAAGATCCTGGTCAGCCTATTGTGTTTGGTGATGGTTTTCCACGCACTGATGGTAGGGCGCGGTTTACACCGGCTCAAGTTACCGCGCCTGCGGAAACACCCGATGCAGAGTATCCAATGATTCTTACTACCGGCAGACAACTTGAGCATTGGCATACCGGTTCCATGACACGCAGAACGGCTGTGTTGGATTGGGCAGAGCCAGAGGCTAACGCATCATTGCATCCAAAAACCTTGCGTCGCTTAGGCGTAGAAGCGGGTGAAATGATAAAAATAGAAACTCGCCGGGGTGCGATTAATATCATGGCGCGAGCCGACCGTGCAGTTGCGGAAGATATGGTGTTTGTGCCGTTCGCTTATGTTGAAGCTGCAGCCAATGTGTTAACAAATCCCAAGCTAGACCCGTACGGCAAAATCCCAGAGTTTAAATTCTCTGCTTGCCGTACATCGCGTTCCGAAGAAGCGATACAGAATTAACAGCTTAGAAAATTTAGGCCGAAGTTAATCGGGTACAAAAAAAGGCGCATTAGCGCCTTTTTTTGTACTGGCAACGCTTGAACGACAAGCGTTGCATATTCCAAATTCCAGCGGTATTAACCGATAGCTTTTAGCAGTGTTTCGCCCAATTTGGCAGGTGATGGTGACACAACAATGCCAGCGGTTTCCATAGCGGAAATTTTATCGTCCGCGCCACCTTTGCCACCTGATATAACCGCACCGGCGTGACCCATTGTGCGTCCCGGTGGCGCTGTTCTGCCAGCAATAAAACCCGCAATAGGTTTTTTACGGCCCAATTTAGCTTGTTCCATTAACCATTCAGACGCTTCTTCTTCTGCCGAACCACCAATTTCGCCAATCATAATAATTGACTTAGTGTCGTCATCATCAAGGAAGAGGTCGAGTACATCTATAAACTCTGTACCTTTAACTGGGTCGCCACCAATACCCACGGCAGTGGTTTGTCCCAAACCGGCTGTGGTGGTTTGATAAACGGCTTCATAGGTAAGAGTGCCTGACCGCGACACAACGCCAACCGTGCCTTTTTGAAAAATCGAACCTGGCATAATGCCGATTTTGCAGGCCTCTGGTGTTAAGAGCCCTGGGCAGTTAGGGCCTACTAAACGTGAGTTTGAATCAGCTAGCCGGGCTTTAACTTCTACCATGTCTTTAACTGGCACGCCTTCGGTGATGCAAATTATCAAAGGGATTTGCGCATCGATTGCTTCGATGATGGCGCTAGCCGCACCTGCAGGTGGTACATAAACCACTGACGCATCGGCACCTGTTTCTGCTTTGCCCTCGGCAACGCTTGCAAAAATCGGTAATTCCTTACCTTGCGCAGAACCACTACCGCAGGTCCAGATGCTGCCACCTTTCTTCGGGTGTATACCGCCCACCATTTGAGAACCGTGGTAGTCGAGTGCTTGCTCTGTATGGAAAGTGCCGGTTTTGCCGGTTAGTCCTTGTACGAGTACTTTAGTGTTTTCATTAATTAATATAGACATACCGATTACCCCTTAACCGCCTTAACAATTTTTTGAGCTGCATCATCCAGGTCGTCTGCAGCGATAACGTTAAGGTCACTTTCATTGATGATCGCCTTACCTTCAGCTACCTTAGTGCCTTCTAATCGCACAACAAGTGGTACTTGCAAACCCACTTCCTGAACAGCTTGTACAACGCCTTGCGCGATAACATCGCAGCGCATAATGCCGCCAAAAATGTTAACCAAAATACCTTTGACATTAGGATCTGAAGTAATGATTTTGAAAGCTGCTGTTACTTTTTCTGTGGTAGCACCGCCCCCAACATCTAAAAAGTTGGCAGGTGTTGCGCCATAAAGCTTAATGATGTCCATGGTTGCCATGGCTAATCCAGCACCGTTGACCATGCAGCCAATGTCGCCATCGAGTGCGATATAAGCCAGGTCGTGTTTTGAGGCTTCGATCTCTTTTTCATCTTCTTCAGTTTCGTCGCGCAGTTCAACAATGTCTGCGTGTCTGAATAATGCATTACCATCAAAAGATACTTTGGCATCGAGTACACGTAAGTGGCCGTCTTTCAGTACAACCAGCGGATTGATTTCAAGCAAACTCATGTCGCTGTCTGTAAAAGCCTTATACAGAATAGGGAACAGCGATTTTGCGTCTTCTTTAGCAGCACCTTCCAGTTCAAAGGCTGCGCTCAGTTTTTCAACGTCGGCATCGGTGATGCCCGTTAAGGAGTTAATGCCGATGGTATGAATTTTTTCGGGCGTGTCGTGTGCCACGGTTTCGATATCCATGCCACCTTCAGTGGACGCAACGAAAGAAAACAGACTGGTTTCACGATCGACCAGAATTGACAGATACAGTTCGCGGTCGATATCAGCACCGTCTTCTATGTACAGACGATTAACTTGTTTGCCGCTGGGGCCGGTTTGTTTAGTAACCAGCGTTTTGCCAAACATTTCCTTGGCGTTGGACTTAGCTTCATCAGCAGAGAAGCAGACCCGCACACCGCCCTTTGCGTCTTCAGGCAATTCTTTGAATGTACCTTTGCCGCGACCGCCAGCATGTATCTGGCTTTTAACAACATAAACCGGGCCGGGCATGGCATCTACAGCGGCGTCGATGTCACTGGCTGAAAGCACGGCTGCTCCTTTGGACACCGAGGCGCCAAAACCTGCGAGTAGTTTTTTGGCCTGGTACTCATGAATATTCATGGTTATTTATCTCCTGGCAATGCAATTTTTAAAGGGAAAGTTTGAGTTCGAATGTGTTGCAAAGTAAATGACTTATCAGCCTGAGGAGTAACTGTCTGTGCGCTTGCGGTACAGAACATTGGGATGGCTGAGTCATGGACTTTAATGTTGTTAACTTGGTTGCAGGCCTGGCTAGGCTTCTTGCTGCGATTGGTAAAACCACATTTTAACCTTTTTTTGACGTTACTAGGGTGTCGTCGATGTGCACCTGGGCCATTAAAAAAACACTTATTCATGTTGACCCAAAAATTATTTGGTGTATGGTATACCACAGAATTGCAACGTAAGTGGAGTAGTTTCTTGAGCGAGTTCTTTTATCAACAGCGGCCTGCGTCAAGCGTTCAACTTCGGCCTGTGACCACCAACTTCTCACTTAAAGAACACATCTACACGGTTTTGCGTGCTGCCATTATGGAAATGGACATCTACGGCAAAGACGTAAACCTTCGTCTCGATGAGCGCAAACTCGCCGAACAACTTGGCATTTCCCGTACGCCCATTCGTGAGGCGTTGGTCAAATTAGAGCAGGAAGGATTTGTTGAAATTCGGGCGCGTAAAGGCGTCTTTGTCAAAAAGAAATCCCTGTCAGAAGTGCTTGAAATGGTCGTGGTTTGGGCTGCACTTGAAAGCATGGCAGCCAGGTTGGTTACGCGCGTTGCGAGTGACGAAGAAATCGCTAGTTTACGCGTGCTGGGCGTATCGCAAAGCAAAGACAGCACCCGCGCCGATATTGCTGAATATTCCACTGCCAATTTCAAATTCCACCAGCGAATACTAGAGCTATCAAAGTGCTCATTGCTAAGCAGTACGGCCAACAGCTTAATGCAGCATATGTATGCGGTACGTATGCGGGCAATGAAAGAGAACGACCGCGTTGAGCGATCCATTGTTGATCATATGGCCATCATTGAAGCTATTGAACATCGCGAAAGCGAATTGGCTTCTATGTTGGTACGTGATCACACCATGAAACTGCACGATCATATTAGAGAAACATGGCTAGAGCTTGATAATAACTTAACAACAAACAATGTCGGTTGAAGTACTGAGTCATGTTTGTTTAAACCTTCAAAAAATAACGATGCTTGCACCGGAAAGCTGTGTGTTGAGCGCTTAATTGAGGATTCAAAAATGTCAACAGTTGCACCTGAAAAAAAATCGAAAGAAGCAGCAACCAGTTCTAAAGAGCAAAGTAATGACGAATCCACAGTTGAATATACCGATGGTTTTCATTTGCTCATTGATGCGTTAAAGCTGAACGGGCTAAACACTATATACGGTGTACCGGGCATACCGATTACCGATTTTGGACGCTTAGCTCAAGCCAATGGCATGCGAGTTATTTCATTCCGACACGAACAACACGCCGGTAATGCCGCGGCGATAGCCGGGTATTTAACGCAGAAACCGGGTTTGTGTTTGACTGTTTCAGCACCTGGGTTCTTAAATGGCTTAACGGCTTTGGCAAACGCTACTGTAAATTGTTTCCCAATGATCCTACTCAGTGGCTCGTCTGAACGTGAAGTGGTTGATTTACAGCAAGGTGATTACGAAGAAATGGATCAGTTGGCCATTGCCAAACCATTGTGTAAGGCGGCTTTCCGAATTTTACATGCCGAAGATATCGGCATTGGTGTGGCTCGAGCCATTCGTGCTGCGGTTTCTGGCCGACCTGGTGGTGTGTATCTCGACTTACCGGCAAAATTGTTTGGTCAGGTTGTTGAAGTTGCTAAAGCGCAGCAGTCGTTAGTTAAAGTGGTAGATGCCGCGCCGGCCCAGCTTCCCGCGCCTCAAGCCATTGATCGGGCTCTTGAGGTCATCAAATCAGCTAAACGTCCTTTGATTATTATTGGTAAAGGCGCAGCTTATGCGCAGGTTGATGATGCCGTAAAACAGTTTGTAGAGAGTACCGGCATACCGTATTTACCCATGAGTATGGCCAAAGGTTTGTTACCCGATAACCACCCATTATCCGCAGCTGCTGCACGTTCCTTGGCGCTCAAGCAATCCGATGTGGTCATTATGCTAGGTGCTCGATTGAACTGGCTGTTATCTCACGGTAAAGGTAAAGCGTGGGGCGAACCTGGCTCCAAGCGTTTTGTACAAATTGATATCGATCCACGCGAAATGGATAGCAACGTTGAAATTGCGGCACCCGTGGTTGGCGATATGGGCTCGTGCCTAAACGCCATATTAGAAAAACTGGGTAGTGCTTGGCCGCAACCTCCGGAAGCTTGGTTGAATGAAATAGCCGAGAAACGTAATACTAATCTGGCCAAAATGGCACAGCGCTTAGGTGCTGACTTGACACCCATGGACTTTCACACAGCTTTGGGTGCGTTGAAGCAGGTCATCAAAGAACGTCCCGATATTTTATTAGTGAATGAAGGTGCAAACACACTCGATTTTGCCAGAAGCATTATCGACATGTACCAACCGCGCAAACGTCTCGATGTGGGTACCTGGGGAATTATGGGTATTGGCATGGGTGCAGCTATTGCCGCGGCCATCGAAACCGGCAAGCCTGTGTTGGCAGTGGAAGGCGACAGTGCTTTCGGCTTTTCTGGTATGGAAGTAGAAACCATCTGTCGTTACAAGCTGCCTGTTTGTATCGTTGTGTTTAATAACAACGGTATCTATCGTGGAACCGACACTAATCCAACGGGAGGTTCAGATGTGGCTCCGACTGTCTTTGTTAAAGACAGTCGATACGATATGATGATGACAGCGTTCGGGGGTGTTGGCGTGTCTGTCGATAACCGTGACGAACTCACAACAGCTGTCAATCAGGCATTAGACTCCGGAAAGCCTACATTGATCAATGCAGTCATTGATGAAAATGCAGGTACTGAAAGTGGTCGAATCGGAAACTTGAATCCGCAAAGTACGGTTGGCAAAAAATAAACTGACTCCTTTGGAATTAAATAGGGCAAAAATTTAATGAAAGCACTCGACGGAATCAAAATCCTCGATTTTACGCATGTTCAATCGGGCCCAACCTGTACACAACTACTGGCATGGTTTGGTGCTGATGTTATCAAAGTGGAACGCCCTGGCGTTGGCGATGCTACACGTAAGCAACTGATCGACGTTCCAGGTGCCGATAGCCTGTACTTCACCATGCTTAATCACAATAAGCGTTCAATCGAGCTTAACTCTAAAAATGAAACGGGCAAGCAAGTTCTCACTCGTTTGATCGAAGAGTGTGATGTATTGGTTGAGAATTTTGCACCGGGTGCGTTAGATCGTATGGGGTTTACCTGGGAGCGCATTCAGGAAATTAACCCGCGCATCATTATGGCGTCTATCAAAGGCTTTGGCCCGGGCAAATATGAAGACTGCAAAGTGTATGAGAATGTTGCGCAGTGTGCTGGCGGTTCTGCCTCTACCACGGGTTTTCGCGATGGCCCTCCGCTGGTCACTGGTGCGCAAATTGGTGATTCCGGCACAGGTTTGCATTTATGTCTTGGTATTGTCACGGCATTGTTTCAGCGCGAAAAATCCGGTCGTGGGCAAAAAGTCAGTTGCGCCATGCAAGACAGTGTGTTGAATCTTGCGCGCGTTAAATTACGCGACCAACAAAGACTCGATGCCGGCCCCCTCAAAGAGTATTCCCAGTTTGGTGAAGGTGTGCCTTTTGGTGAAGCTACACCACGCGCGGGTAACGATTCCGGCGGTGGTCAGCCCGGCAGAATATTAAAGTGTAAAGGTTGGGAGCAAGATCCGAACGCTTACACGTATTTTATTATCCAAGCTGCTATCTGGGAAAAAGTGTGTGATGTTATCGGTGAGCCCGATTGGAAAACCAAAGAAGGCTATGCCAAACCACCAGAAAGACTCGACAAGCTTAATGAAATTTTTAGTCGTATCGAACAATGGACTATGACTAAAACAAAGTTCGAAGTTATGGATATCTGTAATCCGCACGACATTCCTGTAGGTCCTATTTTGTCGATGAAAGAAATTTCAGAAGATGAGGGCTTGTTTGCAACCGGCACGATGGTTAAGGTAGATCATCCGGAACGTGGTGAGTATTTAAGTGTTGGGTGTCCAATCAAGTTGTCCGACAGTGATGTTCAGGTTGAACGTTCTCCGTTGCTGGGTGAGCACACCAGAGAAATCCTGGAAAGTGTGCTTGGCTATCAAGGTGATGAGCTAGCGCAGGTTATTGAATCGGGTGCAGTCGGTGATGTTAAGTAGCAAACACAGTTGCATGACGTGAATGCATCGGTGATTTTTGTCAGACAGTTTCTTAAAGGGTAAACATGCGATTAATAGTAATGGGTCAACAGGCCTTTGGAAAAGATGTTCTCTCCAAACTACTGGATATCAATGTTGATGAAGTCATTGCTGTTTATTGTGAGCCCGATAAAGAGGGTGGCAAGGTAGATCCGATCAAAGAGTTTGCGCTGGAGAAAGGCTTGCCTGTTTATCAGCCAGCGCATTTTAAAGATCAGTCAACACTGGACGAACTTCAAGCGTTGAATGCCGATCTCATGATTATGGCGTTTGTGAATGTTTTCGTTCCGGAAGCTGCCAGAGATTTACCTAAAATGGGTTCTATCTGCTTTCACCCATCTTTGTTGCCGTTGCACCGTGGCCCTTCGGCGGTAAATTGGCCGATTATTATGGGTCGAACCGAATCCGGGTACAGCTGGTTCTATCCAACCGACGGTTTAGACGAAGGTGATGTGTTATTGCAATGGACGTGCGACATCAAGCCAGACGATACCGTCATCAATCTGTATTTCAAAAACATTTATCCGTCTGCTGTGGAATCTGTTGTTACTGTCTGCGATTTGTTTCGCGACGGGAACCCTCCACGCATTAAGCAAGATGAAACTCAGGCAACCTACGAAAGACGCTGTACCAAAAAACATGCGCATATCGATTGGTTCAAGCCTGTAGACCAAGTGTATAACCTGATTCGTGGTGTCAATCCGGCTCCAGGTGCCTGGACAACGCTCAATGGAGAGCAAATTAGTATTTTTGACTGTGCGAAGGTCGCTGGCGATGGTGTAGCTGGACGTATCATGGATACAAGTGAAGATGGATTCAGTGTTCAATCCGTGGGTGGCCGTATATTGGTCAAACGAGTCAAAACCGCGGATGGACCAAAAGTGCCTGCTGCAGAATGGCTCGCTAGCGCGGGGCTCGCTGTTGGCGATTCCCTCGGCTCTTAAACAAAACAGGAAACAGCTTAAATGGCAGTTAAAACAGACATAGAAATTGCTCGCGCAGCAAGTAAACTTCCGATTCAAGAAATTGGTACTAAATTGGGAATTCCAACCGAGTCGCTTGTACCCTACGGGCACGACAAGGCCAAGGTATCAGCGGAGTTTATTAAGGCGCAGGCTGGCAAGGAAGATGGCAAGTTAATTCTGGTAACCGCTATTAATCCAACACCAGCCGGTGAAGGCAAAACCACAACCACTGTGGGTTTAGGCGACGGTCTGAACGCCATCGGTAAAAATGCAATGATCTGCATTCGCGAGGCATCTTTAGGGCCTTGTTTTGGAATGAAAGGTGGTGCAGCTGGCGGTGGTTATGCTCAGGTAGTACCCATGGAAGACATGAACCTGCATTTCACGGGCGATTTTCACGCTATTACGTCTGCCCATAATTTGTTGTCTGCAATGATCGACAATCATATTTACTGGGGTAACGCTTTAGAGATCGACTCGCGTCGTGTTGTATGGCGTCGCGTTATGGATATGAACGACAGAGCCTTACGGGAAATTACCGCAAGTTTGGGCGGTGCCACCAATGGATTCCCCAGCATTGCAGGTTTTGACATCACGGTTGCATCTGAAGTTATGGCTATTCTTTGTCTGGCCAACGACCTTGAAGATTTAGAAAAGCGGTTAGGCGATATCATTGTTGCTTATCGTCGTGATAAAACGCCTATTTACTGCAGAGACATCAAAGCTGATGGCGCCATGACCGTACTGCTTAAAGATGCGATGCAACCTAACCTTGTGCAAACACTTGAAAATAATCCGGCCTTTGTACACGGTGGTCCTTTTGCCAATATCGCGCATGGTTGTAATTCAGTGGTCGCAACCAAAACAGCTTTGAAGCTTGCAGATTATGTTGTTACAGAAGCGGGTTTCGGTGCAGATCTAGGCGCTGAAAAATTCCTTGACATTAAATGCCGTAAGGCGGGCATAGCACCTTCTGCTGTTGTACTGGTTGCCACTGTGCGTGCTATGAAAATGAACGGTGGTGTGGCAAAAGAAGACCTTAACGGCGAAAATATTGATGCGGTTAAACAAGGTTGTGCAAACTTGGGCCGACATATCGAAAACCTTAAGCAATACGGTGTACCAGTGGTTGTTGCTATTAATCACTTTACACTTGATACAGAAGGTGAAGTTGCTGCGGTACAGGAGTTTGTAAAAAGCCAAGGCTCTGAAGCCATTGTTTGTAAGCACTGGGCATCAGGCTCAGAAGGTACTAAAGATCTTGCTGAGCGTGTTGTTAGCATTATCGATGAAGGTAAAGCGCAGTTTGCACCTTTGTACCCAGACGATATGCCGTTGTTTGAAAAAATTGAAACTATCGCGAAGCGTATTTATCGGGCTGATGAAGTCCTGGCCGACAAAACCATTCGCGATCAACTTCACGCTTGGGAAGAGGCAGGCTATGGTCACTTGCCAATCTGCGTCGCAAAAACTCAGTATTCGTTTAGTACAGATCCAAACTTGCGCGGTGCACCTACCGGGCACAGTGTGCCGGTAAGAGAAGTACGATTGTCGGCTGGTGCTGGTTTTATTGTGGTTATCTGCGGGGCCATCATGACAATGCCAGGCTTGCCGAGAGTACCGTCTGCAGAAGTTATCAAGCTCAATGATGACGGCGAGATTGAAGGTTTGTTCTAATTATAAGTTGCGATAATAATTTGAATATTGTCGCTTTCTAAAGTTTTTGTGCATTGTTGTAGAGCTTGGTGTTGGCATTGTGTATTTTGCTGTTGGCATATTGTATTCATGCCCTCACCAAGCAGATGTTAATTGTTGTTATTAGTCAGTTAAATTTAGTGGAG
>CALDTX010000049.1 GCA_937923565.1 uncultured Granulosicoccaceae bacterium
CTACAAATGAACCCAGTTGCTGGCAAAGGTCCAGGTACGGCTTTAATAAACGCGCATCTTCGGCACTTAAGTTCGGTGCGTTCAAGGCGTTGGTTATCGCGCCATTGAGTAAGTAGTTACTCATTTGTTCTGCTACCTGCACAGCCACTTTCTCTTGTGCCTCGGCAGTCGATGCGCCTAAGTGCGGTGTACAAATAATGTTAGGTAAACCGAATAAAGGGTTCTCTTTGGCAGGTTCTACTTCAAACACATCCAATGCAGCGCCCCGTAAGTGGCCACTTTCTAATGCAACGCGTAGCGCCACTTCGTCCACCAAGCCGCCACGAGCGCAGTTGATTAACATGCTGCCTTTTTTCATTTTATTGAGTGCGGTAGCGTTAATGATATTGGCCGTGTCGGGTGTTTTAGGCACGTGCAAAGAAATAATATCGCTAGCGCTTAGCAGTGTGTCTAAGTCCACTTTTTGTATGCCCAGTTTATCAGCGCGTTCTTCGGTGAGGAATGGGTCATACGCCATAACGCGTAAACCATAACCAATGGCTTTTTGCGCAACGATAGAACCGATGTTGCCAGCGCCAATGATTCCTAACTGTTTACCCGTGAGTTCGATACCCATAAACTTGGACTTTTCCCATTTGCCGGCATGCGTTGATGCGTTGGCTTGAGGGATGTGACGTGCTAAAGAGAGCATCATGGCCATGGCGTGTTCAGCCGTGGTAATTGCGTTACCAAAAGGTGTGTTCATAACCACGATACCTTTGGCAGTACAGGACACCACGTCAATATTATCCACACCAATTCCAGCACGACCAACCACTTTCAAGCGGGTGGCTTTTTCTAAAATTTCCGGTGTGACTTTCGTGGCTGAACGTACGGCTAAACCGTCGAAATCACCAATGGTATCTTTGAGCTCTTCCACTGATAATTTAGAAGAATTAACGACCTCGATACCACGTTCTTCGAATACGGCAATCGCCTGTGAAGACATTGCATCAGAAATGAGTACTTTAGGCTTATCCATGTTGTTGTTCTCCGGTTACAGCAGTTTGTATAAATTGTTGGTATGCCCAGTTGAGCCAAGGTGTTAGTGCGCGAATGTCGTCGGCATCAACGGTTGCGCCACCCCAAATGCGAAACCCCGGTGGAGCATTGCGGTAGTTGGCGATGTCGTAAGCGACTTCTTCTTTGGCCAGCATCGATACCATGGCTTTAATGCCAGCTTGTTGCGCATCGGCATCCAGCGCGGTAAAGGCTGGGTCTACTATTTTTAGGCACATGGATGTGCTGGAGCGTGTGTTGGCATCTTCTGCTAACCACTCAACCCAATCGGTTTGTTGCACCCAAGCATCCAGTGCACTTAGGTTTTCTTCAGTGCGCGCATGCAACTTATTTAAGCCACCGATGCTCTGTGCCCAATCCAGCGCTGAATGTAAATCTTCTAAGGCCAGCATGCTGGGGGTGTTAATGGTGGCACCTTTGAATATGCCTTCAATTAACGCTTGATTCTTTGTTAGACGAAACACTTTAGGCAGTGCACGTGGCGCAGGTTCAGTGGTTAAACGCTCAACGGCTCGTGGGCTTAAAGCCAACATGCCGTGGGCTGCTTCACTGCCCAACACTTTTTGCCAGGACCACGTGAGTACATCCACCTTCGTAAAGTCGATGGGCATGGCGTAGGCGGCAGACGTTGCATCGCACAACACCAAGCCTTCGCGATCGTCTGCAATGAAATCCAAATTTGGCACGCGTACGCCGCTGGTGGTGCCGTTGTACACCATGACGACATCGTTCTTTGGTGATACTGCGTTTAAGTTTGGCAGCTGGCCGTAGTCGGCTTTGAGTACATTTAATTCAGGCAGCGACAGTAGCGCAAGATCGCCAGCCCAGTCGGACGAGAAACTTTCCCAAACCAAAGCATCAACAGGGCGGCTGCCCAATAGCGACCACATGGCCATCTCAAATGCACCGGTGTCTGAGCCGGGCACAATGCCAAGGCGCCAGTCGCTGGGCAGGTTGAGTAACTCTGCAGAACGCACAATCGCATCGTTCAGGCGTGCTTTGGGGTCGGCTGCGCGATGGCTTCGGCCTAATGAGTCAAGGTTGAAATTGTTGGGTGTCCAGCCAGGGTGCTTTTTGCACGGGCCGGAAGAGAATCGGGGATCTGCTGGGTGCACGCGCGGGCGTGCATCGTCACCGGTAGCGACAGTGTTCACGGGTATAACCTCTAGTTAAGCGGTGGTTTGCTCCACCAAGCCCCTCTAGAATATTACGTTATGCGTTTTTGTGCAAGCCATACACCGGCAAGTGCTATTACAAAGCCTGCAATTTGTACAGGCGTTAAGGTGTCGCCAAAAAACAGATAGCCCAAGCCTGCGGCCATGGGCGGTACCACGAAAAACAAGCTGGTGGTTTGCGTCATGTTGCCATTACGTACTAACCAAATGAGTAAAGTGGCGCCACCTAAAGACAACACCAAAACCGCATAGGCCAGTAGCAACAGTGATGTGGTGTTGATGTGGAATCGGTATTCAGACAACACAATCGTCAGCGTTAACGCCACCAACACAGCCCCGATATTCTGAATGGAGCTGGCAACAAACAAATCCACTTTGTGCACGGATGTGCGTTGTAAAAGCGTACCTGCGGTGATACCGCCGATACTCACAAGGCCTGCAAAAATAACAATGAACGGAATTTGCGTTGCCGATTGCGGCGGGGCAACGGCTAATGCTGTGCCGCAGAACGCGATCACTAAACCGATAACCACTTGCTTATTGAGTTTTTCACCGAAGTAACGGTGCGCAAACCAGGCGGTGAGTGGTGGTTGCAAGGCACAAATAAGCGCCATTAAACCGGGCTGCAAGCCATTACCCACAGCCCAAAAACCCGCCCCTAAATACACGCCTTGCAGCAGCGCACCGATACCCAACAATTTTATAAAGGCGGATTGTTCTGGCCACGGGGCTTTGAGTGCGAGCGCGATAGCGCCAAACATAGTGACGCACAACGCGAAGCGAATGGTAAGAAAAATACTGGGGTCGGCGTGGTCAACGATGCCACGCGCAACAATAAACCCGGTAGACCAAATAATAACGAAGACGATAGAAGCAATAATGATTCTATTGAAAACCATCGTCTTCACTATAGGCGTTAGGCTTCAGTGTGTTTTTGGCGTTTTTTCTTACCGCCTTTATCGCTTTTCTTTTTCGTTGCGGTGCGTTTTTTTGCGCTGGTGCGTTTACCCACGGGTTTAGAGGAACCTACAGCACGTTTGCCAGAACCTTCTCGGGCGCTTTTGTGTTCGCCGGAACTTTTCTTTTCACCGCTGGGTTTTTTTGAATCATTCGAACGTGCACTGAGTTCACGCGTCATTCTTATCGGCACACCGCACACACGGGTTTTCTTTAAGTCATTAAAGATCTCTTTCGGCATGCCTTCGGGCAGATCGATAAAGCTATGATCCGATTCAATTTGAATGTGGCCGATGTACTGGCTGTCGATACCCGCTTCGTTAGCGATAGCGCCGACGATATTGCCAGGCTTAACGTCATTGTCAAAACCAACCGCCAGTCGAAAACGTTCCATGCCTTTTTCAATGGGGCGACCTTCGCGTGCGCGAGGCTTTTCGCTTTGCACACCATAGGCGGCTGGCTCATCGAACTTTTCTTCCGAGCGTCTTGGACGTGGTGCGCGGGTCGGTTTTTCGGCGCTGTGTTTGTCGCCACTGTGCTTGTCGCTGGTGTTTCTATCGCTGCTGTGTCTAGGCGCACGATCAGAATGTGTTGGCATGCTGGCTTGTTCGTTTTTACTGCGTCGGCCTTTGCCTTTGGCGACAAACAGAAACGGCGTATCACCTTGTAGTTGTTGAGCCAGTGCGGCAGCGATTGCCGTAGGTGTTACATCATGCTCTTTTTGATACTCAACAATAAGCTCTTCAAAAAACGAAAGCTCATGGTTTTCTAAGGTATCGGTAATACGCTGGTTAAAGCGTTTAATACGACGTTGATTAATTTCTTCGTTACTGGGCAGCACCATCGGTTCAATGGTTTTACCGGTGGCTTTTTCTATCGCATGATGCAAACGACGTTCGCGTGGGGCTACAAACAAAATAGCATCGCCTTCACGTCCGGCACGGCCGGTACGGCCAATGCGGTGAATGTAGCTTTCAACATCATGTGGAATGTCATAGTTGATCACGTGGCTGATTCTGGACACATCCAAACCGCGTGCAGCAACATCGGTGGCTACCACAATATCAATCTTCTTTTGTTTTAAGTGTTCAATGGTGCGTTCACGTTGGTTCTGCGCAATGTCGCCATTGAGTGCTGTGCTTGCATAACCACGAGCGGCCAAGCGGTCGGCCAGTTCAACGGTTGAGGTTTTTGTTCGTACAAAAATCAGCATGGCATCGAACGGTTCTGCTTCCAGAATGCGCGTTAGGGCATCGAGTTTGTTGGTGCCGGTGACTGGCCAGTAGCGTTGTCGAATGGTGCTGGCCGTACCTGTTGTGGCTTTAACTGTTACATGTTCAGGGTTGTTTAAAAACTTACTGGCAATGCGCCGGATTTGCGTTGGCATCGTGGCAGAGAACAAAGCAATTTGACGTTTTTCTGGTGTGCGTTCCAGTATCCATTCAACATCGTCGATAAAACCCATACGCAGCATTTCATCGGCTTCATCGAGCACTAACATTTTAATGGAGTCGAGTTTCAATGTGCCTTTACGCATGTGATCCATAACACGACCCGGCGTTCCAACGACCACATGCACACCACGTTCTAATGCACGTATTTGTCCGCGGTAATCCTGTCCACCGTAAACGGGCAGCACATGAAAGTTGGGTAAGTGCTTGGCGTAAGTTTGAATTGCTTCTGCTACCTGAATTGCGAGTTCGCGGGTAGGCGTTAGCACGATGCATTGCACCGGCTTTTGCTTCAGGGTTAAATTGGACAACATGGGCAGTGCAAATGCGGCCGTTTTTCCGGTGCCGGTTTGCGCCTGACCCAACACATCGCGACCTTCAAGCAGCATTGGGATGGTTTGCGCCTGAATGGGCGAGGGTGTTTCATAGCCGGCATCGTCGAGGGCAGTTAGCACTGGCTCACTCAATTGCAGCGATTTAAACGATATTGGGGTTTCGGTAGTCATTAATTCAGTCAAACATAAGGGCAAAACAAGGTGGCTGCCTTGATGTGCCAAAGCAGAGCAAAACCGCTTAATAGTGAGCAGCGGTGCAGTAGAGCTATTATCGGCTCAAGGTTGTTTCAATACGGTGATGCAGTGCTCGATTGCACCGCAACCACCTGTGTTAAGGGTACTAAACTGGTTACTTGGGTTTAATTCACCGTGACGCGGTAGCCAACCCGTGGAAAGTGAACGCAAACCTCGCCAGTAGCCTCATGGGTTCTCTTTAGCGCAATAGAATGGCTGGAAACCGAATGAATGGTGCCTTCAACAGCCTTTTCACCGCTGTTAGTCAGTGGAATAACCGATGCGTTCATACCGGGTTTAAGCCCTTGCGGGTCGCCATCGTCGCTTTGTTCTGGCGTTGTTGGCGTGGCCTCCAACGCAATAGCCAGTGCTTGTTCGGGGCTGATATCGCTAAAAGTGCCGTGACCAATTTTTTTCATATTGACGTTCCAGGCGCTTAAATTTGGAAATTGCTCAAAAAACGCTTCACCGCCTTCATAACGCCCACGCACAAACCAGCTGATGTACCACACCAGAAGATCGCTCATACCGGCAGCGTTGCCGTGCAGGTAGTTGCCCGATTTAGCGGCCAGCATTTCTTCGATCCATTGAAATTGCCCACGAAGCTGAGACAGCGTGTGCGGAATGTCTTTGGCCTCTTTTGCCATGTCGCCGTCAGGGCCAAAATACAGTCGGGTGCGATCAGCAACCAATGCCGGGGGTAGCGTGTCGGCAACCGGTGCAAAAGCCACTCGAACGCCAAGTTCAAACAGGGGCCCGTCTAACCAGCGAGACAGGCTAAAAGGTGTACCTGTGTCGCCATCGGGGTACAAACTGGGTTCCGGTGCGATGTTTTCCAATGCCCTGAAAATGCACTGCGTATCGCAGTAAATGTCTGCGCCGACTTGCAGCACCGGAATACGTCGGTAGCCGCCGGTCATCGCAAAAAGCGCTGGCCGATCCGGTAGTCGATTCTGTTCTGCTGACACCCAAGTGAGCTGTTTTAAGCCCATTGCCATACGGATTTTTTCAGAGACAGGCGAGGGCGGATAGTGGTGCAGAATGATGTCAGCCATGAAAATACGAACCTGATGTGATAGCGTTGGGCAATTGGGGACTCTCCATTGTAATGGATTGTCGGAAATTTTGTTTTAGTGACGCCGAATTCGACGCCAAACCAAGGCCGACAATCAAACCTTCACCGAAATCGAATCTAATTAGCGGAAAAATTCTAAGCATGGCTGTCAACGAGAAGTATTTACTCACTGGTGCAATGGGTTGTATCGGTGCTTGGGTGATGCGTACGCTGCTCGACGCAAATTGTGAGTTTGTAGCCACCGATCTGCATATTCCCAGCTCCACCGACGATGCCATGAAAAGTCGGCCGGGATTATTACTGAGCCGATCAGAACTTGACGCTGTGCAGTGGGTGTCGCTCGATGTCACCGACCTTAACGCGGTTCTTCGCACCGTGGAAGAACATCAACCCACACAT
>CALDTX010000050.1 GCA_937923565.1 uncultured Granulosicoccaceae bacterium
ATAACGACTTTTCACCGGCACCTAAATAAACAACCCAACCTTTTGACTCATCAAGCAACTGTTGGGCAGTGGCTTTGGTGGTTGGGTCTGATGAACCTGCATCATTTGCTGTTGCATCGTAAACCTCTGATGCAACGTTTATTTCAGCGATTCCAGCTGCAGGTATACCCGGCTCTAAGTCGAAATCTCGGAAAGAATAAAATGCATCTTCATTGCTTGTATTGAGAGGGTTGGTTCGATCTCCTGTTCCGACCGAAACAGACACAAATTCTTTTCCGCCAGCCCGGCTAAGAGATACGCTGGGTGCATAGAAAAATCGTCGATGTTTAGTGTTTCCGACGTCTGCAAGTACATTTGATTGAATGTTTGCGCTGCCAAGATCTGAGAAATCCATTCTCCACACTTGCCCGCCAACATCACCCACGTAAATTCTGTCGGCATAGCTGTCGTTATCAATATCGATAACGGTTAAATCGGAAGCAATTGAATACTTCATTTTAGAGTTGTTGTTCACTGTATGCGATTTAATCAAGTTGCCGTTCTCATCGACAATGTAAATAGCATTTCCACTGGATGCAACGCGAGCGGTAGCGTCATCCAGAACGCCAGCGTCGTAGCCGCCGCCAAACATTAATACCATTTTGTCAGCGCCGTTATGTTTCACCTTCACGAGCGAAGGCGTTGACCATGTTTGTGCAAGGTTTGCAAAATCGGCTGTACCACCTTTGATTTGCCATGCAAGCTTTGGACTTGTAGGGTTGGTGACGTCCAAAGCGTAGTAGCTGTTGCCGCCGCGCCTCATACCGAACACCAAAAGCATTTTGTCTGAGCCATTAACTATGCCGTCGTTATTAGCATCTGTGTGCCACCGTGTTATACGACCATCCAGTCCGTAGATATGGCCTGTTCCTCGTGTTCTGGCGTGAATATCGCCAATGTTAGACAGTAACTCTTGTGGCATGAACGCAAACAATTCATTGCCGCCTCGCGTATCCGGGTTACTGGCACTTGGCGATGTAGGGTAACTGGTGTCAATAGCATGTATAAAACCTTGATTCGTCATAACGTACACGACGGTACTGTTAGAGTAATTTACCGGTACCGGTTTGCTGTGTAGTGGAGCGCCCATCGGTGCTGTTTGTAACCACTCAATGGCCTCAACATGCGCTGCTTGGTCGGCGGCTCCTGTCATTGCAGCGGTTACGTTATTCGCGTTGAGCTCGTTGCTGGCGTTGGTACTTAACGAAACACCGAACGCTGGTACTGGCCCAATGTGTGTGTAAAGGTTGCGCAGCGGCGCGTTAGGATCAACCAGCGCTTCGGAAGCTCCACCCAACGATACATCGTTTCCGTCAATTTCATCTGACCAGAAGCTCTGGGCTGTTTCTGAAAACTCTATACCGTCGTCACCAACTACGATAGCTGGCTCATCTTTCAGATCTTTGAGTCCGGTTTTATCGATAAAGTAACCTTTCAGATTGCCATTCCATGAGTTTCTTGAACTAGGCGTAAATAGTGAAAAGTAAGTCTTGTTGTCGTGTGAGAACGTATCCCGGTTAATATCGATTGATAGCTCAGCAAAGTTTTGACTACCCGAAAGAATGCTGTCTATAACCTTGTCTAATGCATCGGTTAGTTCAGAAGATTTATTGGCTTCGTAGAACTCACCGTTACCGCTGCTGGCAAGCAGTTTCAAGTATTCTTTGCCTGCATCCTCTATTGAGAAGCCTACTGTGTAGGTTAGAACTTTACTGTCTTCAATGCTTGGATTGACATCATTGTTTGCCATACGAGACAAAATTTCTGGGCCGCAGTTGCCTTCAGTGGCAGCTCCGGGCGCTGCACCAAAAATACTGCTGCTTAAATCTGCACAACTTGCTTGTGGTCCGCCTACAGCATTAGTAACTGTGGTTGTTTCGGGATTGGTAGTGGGTTGCCCATCAGAGATCAGAACGATGAAATTTGCCTGACATTCTTGCTGAATTGGAGACTCGTAATTTGCCCCTAGCCATTGTTCGGTTTCATGGTATTTACAATGAGTTCTCGCAGCTACGGTCCCAGAATTAGCCTCATAGGCGCTTTCGCCAACACCTCCGGCCGGGTTGTCATAAGTGTAGGCCTCAAGGTATTCACAATCGAAGGTTGCCTTGCCGTCGCAGCCTTGTTCACCATCGACCCAGTCGGAGCAGTAGCCGAAGGCGCCACTACCAACAGGTACATTATATTTGTAAGCATCTCGTGGTAGGTAGCTTGCAGGTATAGCTGAGTAATAGGCTCCACCGCTGTAGGTTTTGCTAGTTTGGTCCCATGTGTCGGGTTTGTGAAATCCCGATCTGTCCATATTTGCATCGTTGTGCGTTACGGCTTCGCCTCTAAAATAAGCCGCTGCCTCCGCGAGTGCGGTAACAGTTGAAGTTGTACTATTCGGCCACATCCTATCGAGCTGGCTTGCAATAACATCGGCAACGGTCACGGTATTTGGTGGGATTGATGCGTCTAATTCGTGGGCATCCTGCTCTAGGTCGCTTGCTGGCCAACGCACTCCAGAAACGTTTTCTTGATACATGGAAGCAAGGCCAACATTAATTTTGCCTTTGTTGCTTTCCAATAATGCATTTACAGCATCTTTTAATATGTTGATTTTCTTCTCTGCATCGATCGCTGTTGCAGCTCCTTGCACGTCAGAATCCATACTGCCCGAATAATCCAATACAAACATGATATTGGGCTTGTTCTGGCTTGCCAGGATGCTGCTATAAACATCGATATCATCGGCGCTCGCCGGTAGGCTGACGGCCATCGCTGTTACCGCAGCGTACGCAAGGCGAGATAGTCGGCTAAAACTCAAAGTTTGAGTGCAATATGATCCCAGAAGGCGGTGTTCCAACATTAGTTGATTGATCCCTGTTTTCTTAAATTTCTCTAGAATCTGCTCATGCATGTGGGCAGGACAGCTATATGCCTATGAGGCGGCAGCCGGAGTGTCTGTCTTTAGTTCTGCCCGAAAATTTGCGCCATTAGCTACAATGAGTCTTGAAGTGTTAGAGGTTTTTTGTGGTGCTTGGGCTCAAGAAGTTATTTTTCAGATCAGTAGACGCTAGTTCGCTTGCGGTGTTCCGAATTATGTTCGGTGCTTTGATGCTGTTCGAAAGTGTGAACTATGGCTTGTTCTTGTGTCTCGACTGCCTCTACAGAAATACCGCCTTATTGTTCAAATATCATCATTTTGAGTGGGTGAAACTATGGCCGGAAAATGGGCTTGAATGGCATCTTTTGCTCATGGCTGTCAGTTCCGTTTGTATCATGCTCGGCTTGTTTTATCGGCTGGCCATGATCATTTTTACACTGTGTTTCAGCTATATTTTTTTACTCGATCAGGCGCTGTACCTTAACCATTTTTATTTGGTGATTCTCATAAGCGTCATTATGATTTTTGTTCCAGCCAATACCTATTGGGCTATGGATGCCAAGCTTAATCCCAAAATTGCTTCTGCAACCGTACCTAATTGGGGTCGTTTCTGGATTGGTGCGCAACTTGAGATAATTCTGATTTACGCGGGGTTAGTTAAGCTAAATTTGGACTGGCTAAATTTGGAGCCAATGCGGCTTTGGATGAATAATCAGAGTAGTCGTTCGCACGAAATTTTCCAATGGCTAACCCAAGACCCAGGCATCGCCATTGCCAGCTATGGCGTCATCCTTTTGCATATTGTTGGAGCGCCGCTGTTGTTGTTCAAAAAAACGCGGCTTATTGTGCTAGCTATTTATGCCTTTTTTCATCTGACTAATGCCTTTGTTTTCGATATTGGTATATTTCCTTTTCTAACCTTTGCGGCAACCTTATTACTGTTTGATCCAAGTTGGCCACGGCAATTTGTTGCTTGGCTAAACGAGCGTGGCAAGGCATTGCGTTGGCGTCACATTAGTCAGTCTGCTAGTTCCGTGCAAACGCCAAAGGGAGTCTTCAGCTTTAGTCAGTGGCTTATTGTTGTGATGATTTCAATGTGGCTGTTGGTGCAACTTACGGTGCCGTGGCGGCACTTTTTTATGCCGGGAAACGTTGCCTGGAATGAAGCAGGACACAGGTTTAGTTGGCGAATGAAGCTCAGAGACAAGCAAGGTACGATTAAATTTGTGCTGTACGGTAAGAATGACGAACGTGTAGAGTATGACCCTCAACAGCATCTGAACCGGCGGCAACTTAATAAAATGGCTTGCATCCCCGATATGATCTGGCAGTATGCGCAGTTTATCGAACAAGACTATATCGCCGCCCACAATCAAAAGCCCGAAGATGTTAAAGTTTATGTTGATGCCATGTGTTCCCTGAATACCAGAGAACCGGCGCCTTTAATTAATCG
>CALDTX010000051.1 GCA_937923565.1 uncultured Granulosicoccaceae bacterium
CTCAAGTGCCCAATGCGCTACCCGGTTATGCCTACAATCTGTCGATAATCGCTACAGATCCTGATGGCGTAGCCCCGGTGATTACGGCGAACACACTACCCGCAGGTATGCAAATTCAGGTGAGCGACGGCTTAGCAGAACTCAGTTGGCTAGTGCCCGCTGCACAACGCGATACCGTCAGTTTTGAATTGATCGCTATTGATGTAGCCGACAGCAGCATGCAAGTAAAACAAATGATTAGCATCGCTATAACGGCTGAACAAAATAATCAGACGACAGAACAAACTCAAAACACTACAGAGGACACGCAAAACAGTGCGGAGCAAAACCAAAACAGCGCAGAGCAAAACCAAAACGGCGTAGAACAAAACCAAAATAGTGAGGCGGACACTCAAAACACCACCGCACAAAATGAAAACAGCTCAATACAAACGCAAACAACAAGCAGTGAAAACACAAGCACCGGCAAAACTATTTTCAGCGTTTCAGATGCATTGGCAATACTGGCAGGAGAAAACTTACCACCTGCGATTTTTGGTGCTAAAGATACTAAGGTTGCCGTTGGCGAAACACTGCAAATGCCAGTTATTCCGGTAGATCCTGAAGGGATAGTTGCCTCAGTGCGCATAGCTGAGGCACCAGCAGGCAGCGAATTCAGAGACAACGGTAATGGCACGCGAACGCTCATTTGGACACCGACACAAGCGCAACTCGGAAAAACAATTCTACGTTTTATCGCAACAGATGAAGGCGAAATTGCCCATGTTGTACAAACCGTGGTAACTGTTGATGTTGTGGCCAATCAAGAGAGTGTCAGCAACGATGCGCAAACCACTAACAACCTTGCGCCGGTGTTCGTACCGGTTGAAGTGCCAGCACTCACCGTTGGTGACTCGGTTAGTATCAATATTAAGTCGATCGACCCTGACGGAAAACCACCAATTCTACATTTAAACCAACCACCAGCAGGCGCTAGTTTCAATGACAATGGCGACGGTACCAGAACTTTTATATGGACGGCGACAGAAGACTATACCGGCACCGTACACTTGGACTTTACCGCTACAGACAGTGATGACTACGGCTTAACCGTAAACCACCGAGTGTCGTTTGAGGTTAATCCGCAATAACGAATTTAGGAATGATCAACATTAAGCATTAACAGGCGCTTAACTAGCAAGCGCCTGTGGTTCTAAATTAGCATCAAGATTTCTTTGAACCGCATCAAGCGTTGCTTGGAAATGATCCAAATTCACGGCAAACGATGTTGCTCGAGTGTGTTTTTGAAAATCGACCGACCCAACCTTTTGAGCCTCCCGAAATTGAATTAACCGGGGGTAGTCTTCTCCGGTTTCCAAAATGGCATGGTAATCATGGCCACACATTTGTGCTAAACCATAGTAAAACGGATACACATGACGCCCAAACAATTCAACGACTTGTGCGCCGGGCTTACAAAAAACCATATTCGTTAATGCACCACCATGCGGTGATATAACAACATCTGCAGTGGCAAGCAAAGCCGCTTGTTCTTCAACGCTCATGCCCTCCATTGCCGAAATGGTGTAGCCCGCGTTTTCCAGAATGGGTATGAGCTCATCTTCATTCGATACGCCACGCCGTACGCCCTTAGGCCGACTAATGTAGAGCTTGATTCTATTTTCAGTAGGATAATCTGTAGCGTACAGTTGCTTCATCCAATCCGGAATGAAGTGATGCATTTTCATATTGATGCCATTATTTAGACTGACGTCGATGAGCTTTTCGCACTTCAGATAACTGTCGTTTTTGGTTTCTATAATTCTGGATTTATCAATGCCCAAACGCTCAAGTGTGGCCTTATGAAAACTGCCATTAAGCTCTCTAACCAGAAAGTAGTCAATGGAATCCAGCTTAATACCAGCTTTTTCGAGTATGCCCATTTTAGGCAGTAAATCGAGCATCCAGTGGTAGTAACAATGGGCTCCCATAGAAGAACCAAACAGCATGACGGTGCCGTCTACTTTGCGATAGTTTTTCCACGGAAGCTCAATGCAATCTTCATCGCTAACGCGATATCGAGTCACAATCTCTCCACCAGGTGCTCGCACCAAACAGCGGCCCCCGTTAAAGTAAACCTGTGCGTCGTTTACCTGTGATATTTTCACAGGGTTCGTATTCATGTGTGAATCGTTATTAACGTTACGACAGTCTTCCTGTACAGTGAATGGCTGAGCAAGCGGGTAGCTTTGCGCAGGCAACACTTCTGATTCAACAATAACCGATTTGGCAACGGCGAAGCCCATGGTCGGATCTCCTTCAAATACTCTCTTTTTGTAGCTCGCTAAACGTTCTGTCGCAAACGATACGATAGATAATTTGTCTTCAGGTACTCTGGTCATAAACCGTTCAGCCAGTTCAGTAATAACAATGTCTGGATTAACCATTCTTACGTATTCATGATCGATACTGCCATTCCAGATGAAATGCACTTCTCGAAATGTTTCGGCCAACATGCCTGTAAGCAAATGAGGTCGGTATTCAGAGAACGAATCACCAAACAGAACCACGCATTTGTCGATCGCAGATTCGTGCTGATTTTTATAAATAACATGGGAACCTACGTGCAGGTGCCCGTCGTTTACTAAACCATGCTGTTCTTTAAAGCGAACAATCGGGTTGGCATAACTGCGTTTTGCGTTTTGAGCTAAGGCATAAAAACGCGCTGTTTCTGTGGCTGGTTCTGGCAATTTAGCGCCCAGATCGAACATGATGTCAGTTTCAGTGTAGGGATACTTTAATAAATCGGTTTTAGCCTCAACATTTAAGCGACTACACAACATTTGATAGGCTGAATAACAGCCTAGAAAAGACCAATGCGTGTCTGTTTTCCAGTAAAGCGGAACGGTTTCAAGTTGTCTTGAAAAATAGGGAATAACATTTAACACGCATTCCAGGCCAGGTGCGTTGCGTCGTGCAAGCTGCAAAATGGGACTACCGTTAATGTTAGGAATATCTTCTTTGTAGAACTTGTGCAACACCGATAACTTCTCAGGCGCAGGCAAGTGCAAGTACTCGATACCCTGCTCTGCAAAAATATCAGCGCGCTGTTTAAGCAACGATACCCATTCATTGGACATCGTTGCTGTAAACGAAGATTGCTGTTGGTAAAGGTCTAATACGCTATTAGAGCCGCCGACTAAAAATAGCCAGTCGTCTTCACCAACGTGAACCAATTCAGGCTGAGCGTGCAAGTTGCTCTTCATCATAGCTGGCCTGTTCAAATTTAATTCCTGCCTGGTGGCAGAAATGTTTGTAATCTGGGTACAAGAACTCAGCTAAACGATTGTAGGTTTTCAGTGAAATTTGATTGATACCGCTACCGTTAGAGTGTTTTACTACACCAAACACTTTGTTATCGACGTAATCTTCGCCAAGGAATTCAAACGTTCTTTCCATAACAGCCCGTGGAGATTCACGTAAGGTTTTATTGTCTAAAACCAGAAACTGATGAGGCTCCATTTCCTGTCGATACGTAATAAATTTACGTGTATACAAACTGAAGTTGAGTATTTGATGTAAGTAATAACCCATCGTTGTATTTTGTCGAAACGCTTCATCAAAATCCTGACTAAAGAATTCGTCAATATCCACATTTTGCAGCGCAGGTGCTTTAGTGGTTACCTTTAGATGAACAAACTGCGATATGGCCCGCTCTACCGGATCTCTGGTAATTAAAATTACCCGAGGGTCTTCACAATAAGCGCGGATAAGCCGCGGAATAAGTGAGGTATTACAGCAGTCAAAGTATGTAGGACTTGCGTCGATGGTTCTGATGCCCGACTTTACATTGGTAAAATGATTGGCATACCATTCGTCAGATTTGTCATAGAACAACGAGAAATAGTGAATTTCTTTCTGCGTTCCGGCACTAATTTTTGGGTGCGTACAAATGTAATCATGCAGAATCGTGGTTCCACCTTTCATTACACCAGTAACAAATATATCTGGTTTAGCGGCGCCTTTTAATTTCTTACCAACCATGTGTATTCCTTGTGTACTATATTGTTAGTACTTTTTATATCGAGTATTCAGCTTCAGTAGCAACAAGCTACGCTGCAGCTTTAAGTTCTTTCGGTTTATCAAGCTTGAACTGCTTGCGTAACTCTACAACGTAGTCTTGCATAGCATTTGCCAGTTCGAAATCGGCTTCAATAATTTCATTCACCATTTCATGCATGGCTTGTATTTCATTAAGGTGTCGCTGATTATCTAACGCATGTGTTACGCTATTTTCATGCCTTCTGTGCGTATTCAACGAATCAGAGACATAAGCAATATTGCTCCCCTTTACGGCTAACGCTGTTAGATACAATAACCAGTCGCCGACTAACTTGTGCTCATACAATCGTTCGCCAACGCTATCTAATGCGTTAGTCAGTGCCTTTGTGTCCCACAGAACAGAACTAACGTTAAGAATCACGTTTCGTACCGATATGGCACGTTCGATGAAATCTTTTCCTTCAAGCCTGAAATCGTTGTTAAACAACTCAGCATCGACGGTACGAAAATAGTAATCGTAGCTGTCGGCTAGTTTTTCGTCTTTCGGGCCAATTTGAGCTGAATCGGTAAAGCTCAGGCAAGTGCTTGAATTAAACGCCGCTACCGAACGGCTCAAAAATGCCGGACTGGCTAAGTCGTCCGCTTCTGCAATCCATACTTTGTTGCCACGGCAAAGCTTCATTCCTTTATGCCATTGCTTAAATACATTGCCGCTGTTTTTTGTATTCTCCTGAAGGTTAACAATACGGCCTGCAGTTTCGGCCAAAGCAGTAATGGCCTCTACGCTGTTATCTTTCGACTGATCGTCCAGCACGATGGTTTCAAACACCGGGTAAGTTTGGTTAAACACGCTGGTTAAGCGGCTTGGCATATATTGTTCGTAGTTGTAGTTGGGTACCACAACCGATATTTTCTCGATATCGGGTCGAAGCATTTGGAGTAAATCAAAACAGTAGTCATCAAACTGACAATGTTGTTCTACGTATTCAACGCGTGCATCTTTGTCGGCACGTGAATCGTTATACAGTGACTGCACCAAGGCACGTTTCACTTGTGAAATGTCGTTTCTGTCTACCACATGACCATATTGCGATATTAACTGATCAAAACCCGTTGCAGACTTATACAACACTACTGGCAAACCAACATTCATGGCTTCCAGAACCACCGTAGGGTATGGATCTTCCCTAGATGACAAAAATAAAACATCGCTGGCAGAGTAGAAATCTGCCATTTTGCTGGTAAAACCAACCAGGTGAATACGCTTGGCTATGGCCTCGTCTAAATCTGACTGTACCCAACGCTCCATGTCAGGCGCGATGGCACCGGCCCATACAAAATGGACGTCTGGTCTTTCCAGTACCATTTGTTTGGCCATCTGCAAAAAGCTGTCGAAGCCTTTACGCAAATCGGCATAGCCCACATTCAACACCATTTTATCTTCGGGTTGAATACCTAACTCATGACGTATGGATAAGCGCTTACTCTCTTCAAATTCAATCGGCTTATAAGTGCCTTGCGGACGTATAACACGCTTTGCATCACCTTCAGAGGCAAATTGGGCAAAGCCGTCTTTGACAATTTGAGAGGGAAACACAACATGGTCGGCCCCTTCTGCAATCATTTGCAAATTGCCGCCTAAGTTATATTCATTGATTAAGTTCGGTAACTCATGAATGAGCGAAACTATGGCAACTCCAGCACGCTTCAATGTGGGCACCAAGTCTCCGGTAACGCTCGTATTACAGACTGCTATGTCAATCGATTCATGACGCAACCAACCTTCGAGGTTTTCTTCGCCCAGCTGTTCCAAAACAACGGTTTGACCCAGCTCTTGATACTCAGCTAATAACGGGCCCGCTTTTTTGAGCAGTACAGTGACATCCATACCAAACTGGCATTTGTATATTTTTGCCATGCTCAACAACAACATTTGAGCACCGTGCTTGTAGGCATCATGACCAACCAGCAAAATTCGTTGCTTCTCTTTGAAGTTCACTAAGCCATGAACGGCACGCTTAGTTGCATTCAGATAAGCATGACCATAGTGAACATCAGGTTCTAAATAAGCGCCTTCTGCCCATTCATTCCATGCATTAATGAATACAAGAGGCTCGTCCTGGAACGGGTTTTCATCGGCGTAGTTAATCGCGCCTTGTAACCAGCTTTCATACAATGCAGGCGTGGAACCGTGCATGGTAAAACCACGACCCTCTCTACGCGCATCGTTGTCCCAGTGAGGCACAACCGTTTTGATCAGCGGAAACTCCGGTGGTTTTTCACCCAAAGAGCGTTTGATCACATCGGTATAGGATTTTGCATAGCCTTCGTATGCCGGGTCAAGAATGTTCAATTGATCCTGCATATTAGGGATGTCTTTACAAATCTTGTGCGGCGGAAATTCCACGGCGCCATCAAGACCAAATTCACGAGGATCTTCATTATCAAAGCCTTGCACCATTAATATCCAGGGTGCAACACCGACTTTTTCTTCCCACTTGGCACGCCAACGATCAAAGGTGGCTCGTGCATCCGGCATAAGCCCTGGTCGGTACATGATAAATAAGGGTCGGCCGTTGACTTTCATGTAGCGATCGTTGAGAAAATAACGCGCTGTATCGTCGATGAAATCGTCTTCATCTTCGTTGTTGTAGTCTTGTTCGATCAGTACTTCACTATCGAATCCGTCCCAGGTTCTGGTCCAGTTTTCATTGGCCCACATGATGCAAAATTCTTGATCCACATCAAGGTCTGCAAACATATCCAATGGCTTGTCCATCAAGCGCTTACCATTGAACCAATAATAGTAAAAACAAAATGCTTCAATGCCATTGCGCAAAGCCATGGCCGATTGTTCACGCATCACGTTTGGATCATTTAAATCGTAAAAGCCAAGGTCTCTTGGAATTCGCGGCTGGTAATGGCCTGCATAACGGGGAGTACCGCGCGTTACATTGCGCCATTCAGTAAAACCCTTTCCCCACCAGCGATCATTTTCTTCAAACGCATGAAACTGCGGTAGATAAAAGGCAATGGCCTTCGCCTTCGCTTTTAGCGCTGCGCAATCCAGTGTGCTGGGGCTTTCAAAGTCGGGGCCCGGGTTAGCAAAATATTTGATGTTGCCAGCGATATCACCCAATGAAGGTAAATCGCTATCAGTTACAGATTCAGTAGACTCATCCAGCTCAACGGTGTTGATTTCTGGCGATGCGTTTTTATGCATTAAGGCAAACGTCACAGGGTTGATATCGCCTGCGCCATTCATTTTGTCTTTGATGTAATTAAGCGTTTTGAATTTCACATTGGGTTCGCGCCGCTCTTTCCAGCCAAAACGGTAGTAGTGATCGACCGGATCCATACCTGCTTTGGTGACATCAGGGTTTTGTTCTAGGTAATAGCGAACATCAAGAATTGCATTGGGGTTTAAACCACGCAATTTGCCTTCTTTTAAATAGTGGGCCAAGCCTAGTGTGGCTTCAGGCAACTTGTAATTCTGTTTATACCAAGCACCATTGAAACTTTCGCACGCCTGCAAACCGGCGGCTTCTCCTTGAGAAACATAATGAAAAGCGGGTATTACATCGTCGCTATTCACTTCGCTGTAGTTTGCGCAATACCATTCCTGATTAAACAAGGCATTGGGGGCACGCCCTTCCAAATAGCCTTTCTGGCAATAATCCAATACAGCGTTTTTCTTTTTACCGTATTGTTTTTGATACCACGCGCTATCAAACATGCCGGACTCGGTGAGTGCCTGCATGATTTCTTGTAGTTGATCTTCCGAACGGGCAATGCGTTCATCCTGAATTAAATCCAGATCGATACCCGGTGTTGGCCGTCCACCTTTTTTGGCTTCCTGCACACCTTGCATAACAAAATGCTCCATGCCGCAAGTGATGCCACCATCGGCTAGTGCAGCTCTGACGTCCATATTGGCCAACAGGTAGCTTTTCTCTTTGAATTGATCAACAACCAACGGTGGTATCGCTACCAGTCGGTCAGATTTTTTCCGTAAAGAATGTAAACGTTGCCGAATCGACTTTGCACTTGAAAATCGTTTAGTTTTGCTATCGCCGCCTTCCAGGGTGTTCGCCGCAATCAGCAAAGCCATGCGGTAATAGTTAACGCTGTTGAATAATCGCGAACGCGAAGAGTCGGCATGGTAGGCATGTAAGTCGTTAATGTTGATGCGTTCGTACAATACATGCAGATTCTCTGCAATGTAGCGTGCTGTATAGGCAGCGCTTTTTCGACGCGGTTTTACGTCTAGCTTGCGATTGCCCTGCAACCTGAAAAAAGTTCGGGGCGATTCAAGCTCAGCAAGAATTTTACGTAAATACAGGTTAGCAAATTGCGCAACCTCTGTATTCGAGTCTTCAGACGAGTTGGCGCTTTCGACAGTTTGCTGATAGTCCGTCAGCTTGACGGATTCCTTCATGACACGGGTGTACAAAGGCATTAGCGTGCTAGCCACACGTCTGTCATGCATAAAGCGATTGGAAAACATTGACCACCTATTGTTATTCGTTAACCGAGCTGACGAATTCTTCCGTCAACCCAAACGCACGTGGCTGTGCGTACACACTGAGAAAAGCAAATTTAACGCCACACTTCCGAGATGATCTAAAGTTGCACAGCTACCGCTGCCGCTACCGCGATCTTGTACAGAATGTCGACGATCGTTGACGCTATTTGTAGATTTTTGACAGGTACTTTTGGCAGTACGATGATTTCGTCTCCTGCTCGCACAACCGGATTCTTACCGCTGGATACTTCACCGTTGGCATGAACCAACACGATGCGTCCTGTTTGCGCCTGATCGGTAAAGCCACCGGAACGATCAATGTAATCGCGCGCTTTCTGGCCAGACTTAAACAACATCGCTTGTGAAACCAGCACTTCACCACTGAGCAATACCGAATCGCTTCGGCTCGGTATGCTGATGGTATCTCCTGATTGCAGCATTACATTGGCAATGTCACCGTTGTTGGCCACAACCAACCGACCATTGGGCTTAACTTGACGCGCACGTTGCACGAATTGCCCTATGAGTGCAGCTTCCTGGGCACGAATTTGAGATTCACGATCCGTTTGAGAAGACGCTGTTAAATAGCGTGCTTCAAGGCGTTGTAAGCTTTCATCCAGCGCCGCTTTTTGACGTGTCGCGATGGTCTTCCGACGCAACGACACAGACCCTGCATCAGCAAGCTCCGGATCAACTTCAATGTAATCCAACAATTCACGTAAGCGCGTGTTGCGCGGTACGGCAAATCTTGACGGGCCAAGATGCGCACCTTCTACTTCAACAACAATGACCTGATCGTGTTGATCGATTCTAAAATTAACCGTGTCGCCATTCTGCAACACTTGTGTTTGAAACTGCTCCAACGGAATATAAGTCGATACCGGCGCCCCTTGACGCAAACCTGAAAGACCTACAAAGCCAACGCTCGGATCAAGCAATGCCATTGACGACAATTCCTGACCAGAGATTGAGCTGTCGTTTAATTCAAATAAAGCCGGGTTGGCCACATCGCCGGAAACCGCAACCGTGGAACCTCGCGATCCAATGACGATGGTGTCGCCGTCTTGATACTGTACTTGCGCTAAAGTGCCTTCTAACAAAAAGGCATACAGATCCAATGCTGCAATCTGTTCTCCGTTACGAAGCACTTTGATATCACGGTAACTGCCTTGGTAAGGGTTGATACCCCCTGCCCGGTCAATAAAATGCAATGCAGAATTTGAAGGAATGCCGGCGAAACGGCCGGGGTTATTAACAAAGCCTGTAACAAACACCGCGACAGGCTGCGAGCCGTCTAGGCTTGTGTAAACACGCACATTGTCGGTGAACACGGTACTAACCGCTTGCGACACACGTTGGTTTAAATTTTTGTTCTGCGTACCGGCAACTTTAATGGGGCCAACAGTTGGAATAAAGATATTGCCTTGATGATCCACCACCAAGTTATCGTTAAACTCAGTAGCACCCCAGATGCGCACACTGACCCGATCACCGGCTTGCACCACATAGCCCGGGTTCAAACCATCTTCACGATCGTTACTAAAACCACCGTTAAATAAGTTAGCGCCGAACGGTTGCAGTTCTTGTTCTACTTCACCGTGTTGACCATTGCTCTTGAGCAGCTCGGCTGCCGAGTTTGATAATTGGTTAGCATCGGATGCAGCGGCATCTAAGCTTGCGCCACCCACCGATTGCGCAAACACCGGCGCGGATAGCAACAACATCACTACAGGTATACAACTTCTGATCACGGGGATATTCCAAAACAGATTCATGGCACACAAGCAGCAATAAATGCGCCGTTAGCGAAGGTTTTTATGCGCAGTGAGCGCCTGTGTTATGACACTTAGCGACCAATATGGTCCTTCAGCGCCGACCACATCAAACCGCCGATCATGTAAAACAGAAAAGAGAAAATCATTACCGTCAGCACTTGGTTCAAACGGCGAGGTTCCAGCGCCTCATCGGGCAGATTCGGCTGGATAAAGGTAATTAGGTATTGTTTTTTACGCTGCGCCTCTATACGAGCCACCTCCAAAGACGCTAATGCAGACGCATACTGTTGTTGCGCCATTTCCTGCTCAAGTACCAACGGCTGAAAACTGCCGATAAGGTCATTCATTTGATCGCCCTTACCGCCAACAACACGACCTTTCTCCAGCGCGAGTTGTCTGGATAACGCATTAACACGATTCTTTAAACTCACAACCGCCGGAGAGTTGTCTCTCATAAACGCCTGCTTTTCACTGAGTTCTGCACGCGCTTCAATCAGCTTTGTTTCTATACCGGTCACCATGCCAAGAATGGCGCTGGATTCGGCCGTCGGGTTTAATGACGAGTTTTGGTTTTGAAACTTAGTAATTTCGTTACTGGCAAATCGCACTTTTTGAATGGCCACTTGCATCTCACCACGCGCCGTAGACAAGGCATCTTCTTCGATACGGCTCGACAAGGTATTAACAAGATCTTCACTGAGTTCAATAATCAACTTCGCCAGTTGTTGCGACATTTCAGGTTCATACGCACGCACCTTTAATGTAATAACATCACTGGCGCTGTCGCGAACAAGCTCTACGTGTTTGGAGAAGTAGCTAAGCACCTCTTCCTGTGTGGCGTCATCGTCCAGTCTTGACAGTAAATCCACTTCTGGATCGGTAAAGTGAGACAGAATATCTAAGCTTTCAACCACGCGCGCCAACATATCTTGCGAGTGCGCATAATCGATAACCACCGTGGAATCCTGACCACCGCCGGACACCATTGGCGAAGCTAAAATGGCGGCGAGCCCGCTGGTAGATGCACTCGACTTTGCAGAACGGATGGCAAAGCGTGCCTCAGACACATAAATGCTTGAAGCAAACAAACCAAAGTAGATGGCGGCAATGAGTGTAGGAATGCCGACAACGATGCCAATGCTGCGTACAACGCTATTCATATCTTATGCGGCTCGCGTTTGTAAAAAGCTATAGAACTGCAACGCATCTTTTAAATCATCATAAAGTGTGAGATGGCCATCATGCAGGATTGCGGCCATATCACAATTACGACGGATGGTTTGCTCGTTATGGGAGACTAAAATGACCGAAGCGGTAGCGCGGCGTTCTTCAAACGCTAAACGAAATTTTTCTTTATAGCGTGCATCACCGGTTTCGAGTGCTTCATCCACTAAATAATAATCAAAGTTACAGGCAAGGCTTACAGAGAACGCAAAGCGGCTACGCATACCGGCCGAATAGCTACGAAGCGGTACATCAAAGTAGTCCCCAAGTTCTGAAAACTGCTGTGTAAACTGTTCAATGTAATCGGTGCTTTCACCATAAATGCGTGCAACAAAGCGTGCGTTTTCGCGGGCAGTTAAATTGCCCTGGAATCCGCCGGTATAGCCCAATGGCCACGACACTTTGCCTTTACGGATAACTGTGCCTGAATCGGGTGGTTCGGCATCACCAATAATACGCACAAGCGTTGATTTACCGGCACCGTTTAAACCTAAGATGCCAACACTTTTACCCACCGGAAACGTCACATTGACGTTATCCAACACGGTATTGACACCAGCAGCTGTGCGGTATCGTTTAGTCAGATTATGCAGGCGAATCATATGCCCACCACAGCGCGTCGCCGCATGGCTTGATGGATCAATAAGCCTGCTGCCAACGTGCAAAAAGCCCATATTGACGCGTAATACCAACTACCGTAAGCACTTTCAAATTCGTAGAAAAACGCCGAACGCAGCAATTCCAACATGTGCATTAACGGGTTTAACAGCAAGTAATCTCTTGCAGCAGCAGGTACCGCTTCCGCTGTAAAAAATAAACCGGAACTTAAAAATAAAGGCCTGCCCAGAAAGGCTGCCGATATTTGTTTCATCGACGGCAGAATCGGGCTAATACTGGCAAAGGCAAAGCCAAAACCTATACCCATCATCGCTAAGAGAATACAGGCGGCCAACACTTCAAGCGGCCGTTCTATATTGATGTCATAACCCGCTAAGTCGGTCATGGCTAATAAGAATATAAACACACCGCTGAGTATCATGACTTCCAAAATGCCACGCGCAATGATGACATCGAAGGTGGTCACTTGAGGAAACGCAAACAGCTGCCTATTTTGCGCAATAGCACCTTGCATTTGCGTCATGGGATCGCGGAATAATGTGAAAGGCACAATGCCCGACAACATAAAAGGAATTAAAGGCATGCCGCCAGGGCTATCGGTTCGTATTTGAGAAAAAATCCCAACGAATACCAACACCATAATCAAAGGCTCTAAGATGGCCCAAAGAAAACCGATTTTATGTTCGCCATAGCGGGTTTTGGTTTCGCGTAAAACCAGTGCATTGATTACGCGTGCTTGTGTTGAAAAAGCATCCCGTATATCAGCAAAGGTCAGTTTAGCGTCTTGCTCTAATGGCGATTCGTGCATGGCTATTCACCACTGCTAACCAATGCATCGGGAACAAGCAGAACAGCGCCTGCTCGGATTGCGTTCGTGTTTTGAATGTCGTTACGTTGCGCAATTCGCGTCCAGTTCAACGCATTGCCCGTTGTACGTTTGGAAAATGCCCACAAGGTTTCGTTCTGCAACACACTAAAAGGCGTTGAAGGTAACAAAGGTTCTTCAAACGTAATAATGTCAGCATCATCAGTGCTGCTCTCTAGCATCACGGCTGTTTGAGGCGCAACCGTTGATGAATCGATGGCAATAACTTCTGAAGTCATCAACGATTTAAACGTTGTTTTAACCGAAGAACGCGAGCGTAAATCTCTGGAAAACTGCCAGTTATCGCCACCTTGATTGCAGGCAACACGCTCTATGCTTTGACCACTACCTGATAGTAAACGTCTACAGGCTCGCCCTGAAGCGGCGTGGTATTCAGACTCTACAATGACGTTACTCACGCCTAATGCATTGTTCTGCGGTAACGCAACCATCGCGCCCAACGCTGAGCTACCAATGAGGTTGGCAGCATCGGAGGGCTTGCTGCTAGGCAACACTCTGGGCGTTTCTGATGATGTGTCAGGCGATTGCGTAGTGGCGCAAGCTGACGCTGTCAGCAACACCGCTAGCATAACGGTACAAAGCCTTAAATTAGATAAATCCATGGTTATTCTGGAGCAAGAAACGTGCAATACCACACGTTTTTGGAGGCAATTAGTGCTTATCGTCGGCAAATATTTCTAATAAACCACACACTTCGTCTACTGCGTCATCGCGGGCATCGGTGACCACCAAGGCGCGAATTTTATATTTACGCATGAGCATTTCAGCATCCGACACCATGGAATTCGCTGAAATAGTGACAGGTACAGGTGTCATAAATTCTCTGACGGGCTTATCCATCATGGTGGCATCCATGATCAATGCACGACGTAAATCGCCATCGGTCAAAATACCCAAGAGTTTTCTGCCATCGACAATAATGGCTAAACCCAAACGTCCAGATGTCATGCAAAAAATTGCTTCGCGTACCGTTTCTTCTGCACTAATCAATGGCAGATTATCAGTCACCATGACATCACCAACACGAGACAACAATCGCTTGCCTAGCATGCCGCCGGGATGAAACTGCGCAAAGTCAGAGGGTTTGAAATCGCGTGCTTTAATTAAACACACAGCGAGTGCATCGCCTAAAGCCAGAATGGCTAACGCGGATGTTGTTGGTGCAAGATTATTAGGACAAACTTCGCGTTCGATGTCGGCTCTTAAAACCACATCGGCTTGACGACCTAAGGTGGTATCGGAGTTACCCACAATACCAATGATGCGATTACCAAAGTACTTTAACGATGGCATCAGTTTAATAACTTCTTCAGTTTCGCCGCTGTGCGAAATCAATACGATTAAATCGTCGCCCGTTATCATGCCTAAGTCGCCATGAATGGCTTCACCTGGATGAACGTAAAAACTGGGGGTGCCGGTGGAGGCAAAGGTTGCCGCTATTTTCTTGCCAACAATGCCTGACTTGCCCATACCTAAAACAATCACACGGCCCTTACAACTGAGGATCAGTTTGACCGCATCATCGAGCTCGGAGCCCAAATAACTGGCCACTGTAGCCAATGCCTTACTTTGGATAGTTAAAGACTCTACGGCAACAGGAATGAAGCTGGCAGTATCGTCGTTCGTGAAGGTAGGCCGCTGGGCGATGCTCATTATAATTTGTTCCGTTTTAACTTATAGCGAATCTCCAGTGCTAATAGCTATTTTTGGGCCAAATCAGGATTCGATACATCGCGTATAGCCGATACATGCTCTCTGAGGTAGGAAGAGTTGAGACAGACTTAACGACTCAACTGAGAACTAATGCAAACTTTAACTTCGCCCGCAGCTTGCTCGCGGTTTGCTGAGAAGCCTCTACAGTGTTACTTAAGCAGTTGATATGGCCCATTTTTCTGCCCGGTCGCGCTTCCGATTTGCCATACAAATGCAACGCCGCACCGGGTTCATTTAAGACCATTGGCCAATCGGGCGAATTTTCATCTTCCCAACTGTCGCCGAGCACATTGAGCATGGTTACCGGTGTCATTAGTTCGGCAGAACCTAAGGGTAACTGACACAAAGCACGCAATTGTTGCTCAAATTGACACACGCGCGTGGCATCCAAGGTGTAGTGCCCGCTGTTGTGTGGTCGAGGTGCCATCTCGTTGAATAATAATTTACCTTCTCTATCAACAAAAAATTCAACGGCCAAAACGCCCTCATAGTTCAAGCCATCTGCAAGTCGTACAGCCAGTTGCTGCGCTTGCGCTTGCAACGCTTCACTCACGCTGGCTGGTACGGAACTGATATCGAGTATGCCTGCCGTGTGCTTATTTTCAGCTACAGGAAAGCAAACAGAATGCCCGTCGGCACCCCTAGCTAACACTACCGAAACTTCAGTGGCTAAGTCGATGCGCTGTTCAAGCACACAAGTAACCCCGTTCAAACCGTCGAAGGCTTGCTTCAAATCATCAACGGTATAACAGGTTTGCTGCCCCTTACCGTCGTAGCCTAGTCGTGAGGTTTTTAATATGCCTGGCAGCTGAACGGTTTCAAGTGCTTGTTCAATTTGATCCGCAGATTCGATTACCGCATAGGCTACGGGCTCTAATCCAAACTGTTTCGCTGTTGTTTTTTCCAAGTGACGATCTTGCGCTATCTGCACAATCGCCGGCGCAGGCGCTACACGTGTTACCGCTGCCACTTGCTGCAAAGCTTTAGCCGGAACGTTTTCAAACTCAATGGTGACGGCTTGACACTGCTGCGCAAGTTTCTCCAACCCGGCCTCATCGTCATAGGCCGCAACAATGGTATGTGCCGCCACTTGCATAGCAGGTGCATTAGCGTCTGGGTCGAGCACCCACGTATCAAAACCCATGCGGCGGGCGGCCAACACGAAATAACGACCCAATTGACCACCACCGATAACACCCACAGATGAACCGGGCAGCAAAGCGTTTAAGGATTGGCTTTTCATAACTTAATAACAACGTGTACGAAGTAAACAAATGAGCGGATAAACGAACAAGAAACCGTTAATGCGAACCTATGCAGGCAGCGTCATGGCACTGGCTTTGTTGGTTTGCGCCGTTCGGAACGCATCCAGCTTGTCGGCAATCGCCGGGTTATCGTGTGCAAGTAGACTGGCGGCGAACAGAGCCGCATTGGCTGCCCCTGCCTCACCGATAGCAAACGTGGCTACCGGGATTCCTTTGGGCATTTGAACAATAGAGTACAAGGAATCTTGCCCACTTAAATGGCGGCTGGCCACTGGCACCCCCAAAACCGGCACGGTGGTTTTGGCCGCCAACATACCCGGTAAGTGCGCAGCACCACCTGCACCGGCAATAATGCAGCGCAAACCGCGTTCGCGGGCCGTTTCGGCGTAGCTGAACATGGCATCGGGCATGCGATGCGCCGACACCACTTTTGCTTCAAAGCTGATACCCAGCTCATCGAGCGCATTCGCAGCCAGTTTCATGGTGGGCCAGTCGCTGTCGCTGCCCATTACTATGCCAACCAATACATCAGCCATAAGAGTTATTCGCCAGAGTTCTTCAGCCATTGAGTATACTTGAGCTCCTGGCTACAAAGAAATTTTACCGTCATGAATGAGCAAGGGTTGCACACATCCCGCTTAAAATCCCTGCCTTTGCACTACCAAGGCAAAGTGCGCGATATTTATACTATCGACGACAATCATTGGCTGATCATCGCCAGCGACAGGGTTTCTGCCTTCGATGTCATTCTACCGAACGTGATACCCAATAAGGGCAAAATGCTAACTCAGCTTGCCCACTTCTGGTTCGATAGAATGCAATCCACCATCGGTAATCATCTGGCTGATCTCAAGCTCAGTGATGTACTGCCAGATGCAAACGAAAGAGCCCAAGCCGAAGGCCGGTGCATGTTGGTAAAGCGCTTAAAGCCCTTACCCATCGAAGCGGTTGTGCGTGGTTATTTAATTGGTTCGGGTTGGAAAGATTATCAACACAGCGGTGAGGTCTGCGGCAACGTGTTGCCCAGCGGATTACAACAGGCCGATAAATTACCGGAAGTGATCTTCACACCTGCAACCAAAGCTGCGCTGGGTGATCACGATGAAAACATCAGCTTCGATAAGATGCAAAATACGATTGGCAAAGCGCTGGCTGAGCAAGTTCGCGAAGTGAGTTTAAAGCTTTACAACGATGCGGCAAAGTATGCTGCAGAACGCGGCATTATCATCGCCGATACCAAGTTTGAATTTGGCTTGGACGACAACGGCACACTCACTCTTATGGATGAAATTTTAACGCCGGATTCATCGCGCTTTTGGGAAGCCAGCACATGGCAACCAGGCACTAGCCCAGCAAGCTTTGATAAACAGTATGTGCGGGATTTTTTAGAAACACTGGATTGGGACAAAACCGACCCGGGTCCAGCACTACCCGAGGAAGTCGTTGCTGGAAGCCAGGCCCGTTATAAAGAAGCAGTGGATAGACTCACTGCTTCTTAGAAGCATTTAAGCTACGATAAATTAAGCTACGGTAATAGAGTCGTCAAGATATACGTCTTGAATAGCGTGCAGTAATTCCGCGCCTTCTTTCATCGGTTTTTGGAACGCTTTACGACCCGATATCAAACCCATGCCGCCTGCACGTTTGTTAATAACGGCTGTACGTACCGCTTGCGCAAGATCATTATCGCCAGAACCTCCACCTGAATTAATTAAGCCAGCACGGCCCATATAACAGTTGGCTACCTGATAACGAACCAAGTCAACCGGATGCTCGGTGGTTAAATCAGAATACACTTTAGGGTGTGTGTTTCCAAAACCAATGGCATTATAGCCACCGTTGTTTTCAGCCTGCTTCTGCTTAACGATATCCGCTTGAATGGTCGACGCAATGTGATTAGCCTGACTGGTTAAATCTGAAGACACATGATAATCAACACCATCTTTCTTATAAGACGGGTTTCTTAAGTAAGCCCACAGCACAGTCACCATGCCTAACTGATGCGCACGATAAAACGCTTCGGAAATTTCAGTAATTTGTTGACGCGACTCTGGCGATCCAAAATAGATGGTGGCACCTACGGCCAATGCGCCAAG